>JADFSS010000036.1 GCA_022560655.1 Candidatus Neomarinimicrobiota bacterium | reverse complement strand
ACCATGGGCGTGGGCGATCACCTTGGCGATTCTTATGAACTTTCTCTGCTGCACATCGTCAATTTCTATCAGCACCTGAATCGCCTCTGTGTCGTTGCCGTGCTGGCCGACGCCTTTTTCGTCGCCGTAGTAGAAGAAGTACATCAGATACAGGCGGTGGATGTCATTCAGTGGCACCAAGTCCATGTCCTGTATGGCGGCGCACAGGCTATCGGGGATCTCCCTGAAGTATTTGCGGGGCAACGGCTGGCGGCCGCGCAGCACGGAACATATCGGACTCAGCCAGCTCCGGTGCGCAACTTCGTAGCTCTCGGCTCTGTTGATCTGGTAGTAGGCCACTCGCCCGTCGCCATGGGCGGACTTCAGAAAGTCGGGCGCGCGCGGGATTTGCATCTTTTCCTGCAGCAAAGGTTCATCCGGGGAGGGCCATAAAACCGGGGCGCACAGCCGGCCAAGATGGCTCAATTTTACGGATTGGTCTGTGCCACTCCAGACTACGCCTGTCCGCAGCTCAGATCGGTCCTGTTCCGCGTATGTCTGCTGAACGAGCCATACCGCTAACGCAAGTGGCAGGAAGAGCGATCTTGTCATGTCACTGTAGACAGACGTGGGGTGAAGCGCCCATGTCCTCACTCTCAGGGGTAGGGAGAACTGCTGGTGTTCGAACAAGATACCGAAGTCTGGCGGGCCGAAAGAAGGCTGTGTGCAAATAAATAGTTCAGATAAGCGGAAAAAGTGCCATTAAACGGAACTTTTCGCGTTGCACGACGTTCTGCGACCAGAAACGGAGGAGCTGCAGGGTATCTATCGCCCAGACTGAGAAACTCACCCCCGAGACATGGGAGGGGTGTCTGGGATGGTAATGGTCGTGTAAGAAGCGATGCAGTCAGATCAGGCGGGCAGATATCCAGGTGACGCCCCCCAACTCAGCGAGTGCGGTAGAATGATCGTAAGTTGTTGTTTTTGCTTATGATAATGTATTTTATCATAAGTAAATGGGGTAGGCAAGGCAAGGGAGTAATTTTGGGGATGGTGAGGGTAGAAAGTAGAGGAAGGTTGTTTTCTTGATGGTCGTGGTGGACGGGAGTATATTAATGACATCTCCGAAAAGGCAAACCAAGCCGAAAGGCTGGGACGCAAAGGAGCGGGTCCTCGTCAGACCGACCTCGGGAGGGGTGAAGGGTTCGGGACAAAAAGGCCGGCCGGCACAAGATAGCCGCACTGCCGAAGAGTGTTTTGGTAGGTGCGGTTTTTTGTGAGTTGGAGTAGGAATGATCCGAGCCGTCGCGGCTCGCGGGGCGGAGGACAAGGATCATGGATACGAAGAAAGTTTTAGGTCAATTCCTGTTGCTCATGGGCGTTTGGTCTACCGCGGCTGTTGCCGGTAGTCCGGGCCGTCCATCGGTGACCTATGCGCCGGATGGGGGGATGGTCGCGGTATTGCACAACGATCCGTGGCCAGCCGGCATTCAGCTTCGCAATGCGGGTTCGCTGGCCGAACTGGACTTTATCGAAATACAATCCAATCTGATGTACGATCTGGATTTCAGTCCGGCCGGCCGGCTGTTGGCCTCAACTGGAGCGTTGGGCGTGCTACTGTGGGATCTTCACGAGTCCGCTGTCGAATCGGTGCCGCATACCCGGGGCGGCCCCGACACCGATTATACCGTTACCGGCTGGTCCATCGATTTCAGTCCGGATGGCACGCTTTTGGCCTGGGGCACCAGAGGTGGCAAAGTGCATCTGATGAACGTGGCTGAACGTCAAGAAAGAGCCGTATGGGCCGATCCGGGGATGCATGGACACATTACCCTAGCCTTCCATCCCGACGGGGGAATTCTGGCTGTGGGCAGCGATGACGGCCGCGTTCGCCTATGGGATGTGGAGAGCGGGCACGTCACTCAGATCCTAGGTGATGTGCAGGGGGCCGGCAGTGTGGCGTATTGGCCACACGCGCTGGCCTTCAGCGCCGACGGCCGCCTGCTGGGCAGCGGGCATATTCCAGTCCGGGTCGCCTTTTTCGGCTGCTTCCTTCAGATTCGCAAATGTGCCGTCTATCTTGTAATTTTGTTCGACATGCGCCCAAGTTTGCCCCATGCAGCCTTGCCCAGAACGCAGCTCTATATACCTGTCTGGGTCCTTGTCCATACCGTAATGGTACTTGATTCGTAGAAAACCGTCCAAATCCATCCATGCAATGTGTGCGCGGAGGGTCATGTTTATATCTGAAGCAAGTATTGATACCACCCGGAGTATTGCTCGAATGATTGTGTCGTCTTCATCAGTATGGGTCCTGCTTGCCCCCTTGTACTCGATAAGAACTCTTAATATGACGCTGATAGTGATGACCACTATGACAGGCACAACCCCCGCATCGATACCGATGATTATCGATATTGTAACCGTCACGATATATAACAATATTGGGAGTGCAGCTCGACGGAGTATTATGAGATGTCTCAACGTCTACATTCGATAAGAAAGGCGGGGATAGGCCTTGGGACAGAATATAATTCACTTTGCCAATTATTCCTAGACTTTGGCCGGTTCCGTTAGCATCCTAGCGATCACAATTGCAAGCTAATTGCAAGCTCGGTCAGGGAGCACCCCCTTCCATCCTTACCGTTCGGTAAATGTCACCCTCACAAGTGTATAGTATAGGCTGGTGACGGCCTCAAAGCCCGAATCGGTGCCTACCATGAGCCAGGCCGTTCCAGCGCTGCCGGTGGTGAAATTGAAGGTCATGCCCGCGCTGTCAAATGATTTAATGACGTAGACGGGGTCAGTGCAATCGGTGGTGCCGTTGGCTAGGTTACCCAGCAGAAGCACATCCGCCCCGCCTGCTGCCTGGTTGCCCTTGTCGATGTTCATCACGAGATCAGCGCCCGCCAGCACCGCCATTGGCTCCACCGTCGTCGCGCCCGCCCGGATGTAGACCGATTCGCCGGGCGATCCGCCAACGCCAAAGCAGCCGGTAGGGGCATTGGTTGCGACGTCGATCTCAAAGTGGACCTGATAGGTGGTTGCGCCCGTTAGTCCGGCAATCTGGCGCTTGACAAACATGTAGAGGTCATCGCTGTGGTTGTCACCTGAAATGTACAGGCCACCGCGAGACGGGTCCAGTGCTGCCGGCAGGGGCCGATAGCCCCATACCAGGGCAAAGCTGGGCCAGCCGGTGGTATCAGCGGGGAGATCCGCGAAACCAGCCACCCAACCCTGGTCATCGGCGGCAAAATCGAACTCGAACACCAGCGGCTCCGGCGTCGCGGGGTCGCAACCGGTCAGGGTGATGACCTGCAGCCCAAGTAACAGGGTGCGGGGCAGGATAAGCCAAAAACGCGGCCGGCAACCACCCATCAGCGCAGGTCATCCCTGGTAACGGGCTGTCCTAGGGGGGCCGCCCCAGCGGGTTTGACCCCAGCCGTCTGCCAGCCGAAACGGGCCAGATCGATTTTGTCGTGCGCATCGAAGTCAACGCCCTCAGCACGGAGGAGTGCACGCTGAAACTTTCCCGCACCGAAGCGGTTGTCCAACGAAATACGTCCCCGGGCGTTGACCACCCGGTGCCAGGGCACGTCCGAGCCGGAGGGCAGACTGTGCAGGGCATAGCCCACCAGCCGGGCCTGCCCCTTTACACCTGCCGCTGAGGCGACCTGGCCGTAGGTGGCCACCCGGCCAGCGGGAATCCGGCAGACGGCGGCGTAAATGCGGTCGTAAAGGGAAGCCGCCATACTCAGGTCCTACCGGCGGCAGTGGGTCGCGGGACGGTCCTCATCATGCTACCCGCTGGCCGCCAGCCACTTCCTCGGCCGGCTGCAAGCCCATGCGGCGGCGCAGGAGCGCCACTGACAGGTAAAGCAACGGCGTATCGGCCAGGGCCACCAGCACCTTGAAGAGAAAACCGCTTCCCAGCAAAGTCCAGAAGCGGGACCACTCAATGGCCCCGGCAACACTCAGCAGAGCCAGCACCATGCTGGTGTCCACCAGCTGGGAGAAGATGGTGGAGCCGTTGTTGCGCAGCCACAAGTGCCGGCCCCGTGTGAGGCGCTTCCAGAAGTGGAACACGCGAATATCGATAAACTGGGCCGTGAGATAGGCGGCCATGGAGGCGGCCACCGCAGGGCCGAACAGCCCGAAAACCTTGTGGAACAGCCCGTCCGAGACCGGTGACCAGTCCGGGGCGGGGAGCGCATCGGCCACGGTGACCACGGCCAGTACGAACAGGCTGGCGACAAGGCCGCTCAAGACCACCTGGTTGGCCCGCCGCTTGCCGTAAAGTTCCGAGACAATATCGGTGACGAGGAAGGTGACGGGGTAGGGAAGAATTCCGGCGGAGAGCTCGAAGGTTATCAGGCCGAACGGTGACCAGGTGAAAAACTTCTGAAAGATGAGGTTGCTCACCACCAGGGCCGCGATGAAGATGCCGCTCAGCAGCAGAAGGGTGCGCTGCTGGAACTGCAGAACCTCGGGCGAGTAGGTCTTCACAGCCGCCGGAGGACTAGCTGTCGTCACTGCTGCGCCGCCAAAGAAAGTCGTCCAGAATGAGCGCCCGCTGCAGGCAGTCATCGCCAAGGTGAGACAGGGTCATGCTGGTCTTGCCCGCATTCATGGTGATGACAAAGCGGTCATCCAAGATGGGGCAGGCGATGGGGCCGGCCTCGTCATCGAAGAGCAGGCTCTGCCCAAGCACCCGCCAGAAGCCCCGCACCAGCAGGTCGCTGCCACCCTCCAGCCAGTGGCCATAGGCCCCCTGGGGGTCGCGGAGGTGGTACAGCTGACCCGCCTGCCCTGATTCGAAAGTAAGCACGACACCGGTGCCCACAAGCGACCAACTGCCCACCAGGTCGCCGGGGGCGATGGTCTCACCGGTGGATTCGGCACAGCCAGCCATGACCAGTAGCTGGGCGGCCAGTGTTACCGTGAGAAGCCTGCCGCGGACCTGGTGCACCGTGCCCATCCCTACTCCATCAACTCGGAGATGAACACAAACTCAAAGCCCCGGTCTCTGAGCTTGGGCATTTCCTCCGCCAGCACCTCGAGGGTATTCAGGTGGCTGGCACCCACGTGGCCGATGCCGATGGCCGAGCCGGTTGATTCGGCCCAGGAGGCCAGCTCAGCCAGCTGCCTGCGGATATAGGCGGGATCGTCAACATTGTCCAGGAAGACCTGCCGTCCCAGAGCAGACACACCGTTGGACGCCATCACGTCCAGGGCGCGGGTGTCGGGCGTGGTAAAGCTGTCCACAAAGTACTTGTTCCGGCTTTTCAGCTCCCTGGCCAAGACCGCCATGAGGACCGTATCGAGTGTCGCCAGGGAACCCTCATGATTGTTGGCGCCCCTGGCTGCGGTCACTTCCTGGAAAGCCCTCCTGATTCGGGCCTGCGCTTCGTCACTATCCATGCCGTAGAGCAGAATGAACTCCTCTTCATCCCGCCCGTTGTAGTTATTCGGCTCCATGGGTATGTGAACCATCACTTCATGGCCCGCCTGCACCGCCTCGTCGGCCAGATTCTTAGAGTAACGGTGGCCTGGAATCACTGATAAAGTAAGCTTCTCCCCTAAGGCCATGAAACCGGCCGTGAGACGGTTACGTATATACCCAAAATCGTCAATGATGATGCCAATGCGCCCCCGCACAACGCCGGCCAGCATCTCGCCCTTCAAGCCCGGCGAAAAGATGAAGCGCACGACTACATGTTGCCGGGATGAGCTGAGTTCCACGTAGAGCTCCCCGCGTTCGGCGTATTTCACGGCCGAGGTCATGACCAGCCCGCGGGTCTGCATGATGCGCCGCAGCAGGAGGACGATGTCCTCGGACCTCATGCTGGGGGGGTGGCCGAACCTGATGCTGCCATCCTCCTCAACGATAGGAGAACGGGCCAGCCCGATGTCCTCCAAATCGCCGATGACATCGGCCCGCAACTGGGGTATTTCCCGGCGTACATGTCGCCGCTCGGTCATCCAGGCATAGAGCGTGTGCCAGCCAACCAGCCCCAGCGCACCCAGGAACAGTGCCACGAATAACAGCTTGAGGATTTTAGGCCTCCCCGGCCGGGATAAATCTGCCGATGGGGAAGCGCTCATCTAGGCGCGAGCAGGGGGCGCTGGGCGTGAGGAAGCATCGGGTAGCAAGTTCAGCAGTGCAGGTGAGCGCATAGCTGGCCTAGAGCCGCCGGCCGAGCGTGATCATGTGCGGCAGTCCCAAAACGCGGCTCTGATAGGCATAGGAGTAGGCCACAGCCCAGCGCCGGTACTTCCATTGAAATCCGGCCGCAAGCAGGGGGTCTTCCCCCTCCCACCGGACACTAAGGTTGAGCTGCAATACGTCGCCCGGAACATGCCATGCCGTTGTTGGAACCGGTCTGCGGGTCACCTCCCAACCCAGGTCAAGGGACACATAGCTGTTCCACAGGGGCGTTTTGACGGCCAGACCGGCACCCGCCGAGAACAAACTGCCGGGATCGCCGCCCGCCACCAGCGATTCGCCCACGCCCAGGTTATCCACTGACAGACCCCACCGCAGCCAGGGCAGCAGTTCACCCTGCCACCCGGCCGAGACCCAGAAGCCGCGGCCAGAATACTCGAATATCCGCTGGTAAGCGGCGGTCAGGCCAAAGCCCAGACGGGTGGCTCCAAGTCGCCGGCCCCAGAGATAGGTTACCGAGAGGAGACGGGCGCTGAACAGGCCCAGGGGTTCGGCCGTGGGTACCGGGCCGCGGAGCTCCAGTTCGTCCTCCACCTGGGACCTGAGGACCAGTTGAACCGGTCGGCCGTTGCGATAGCGGTGCCAGCGGACGCCAAAGCCCGCCAGATCGCCAAACATGCGCAGGTAGCCAAACTCCAACTCCTCGGATTGGGCACCCCACAGGTGGGCCGGACTCACCAGGCTGAGCGTCATGTTGCCGGGCAGGGCTCGACCGCCCCCGGCCAGTGCCAACGCCGTAGCCGACGAGGGCAAAAAACTGGCCCGCCAACCCAACGCCGAAAGGGATTGAGCCGCCACCAGGCAGACCGCGAACAGCAGAATGGCCGGCGCACATGGATGTTTGCCTTTCAGGTGGACCATCAGAAGCTGAAGAGCCAGGTAAAGAGGTGCCCCAGCCCTTCGCCCGCCTTGCCCAGCGACAGACTGTAATCCACCCGGCTATCCTGCGGCCGCCGGACCGAATAGCGCACACCCACACCGGCTGTGGGCGTGGTATGGTCCAGTCCGCCGCGGACAAAATAGCGCTCCCAAAAAATGTCCTCCACGGCCAGCTTGAAGACCGGAAAGGGGAGCTCGTAGACAATTTTTTCATTGCTGCGGAACTTGGGAAAAATCACGTCGGTTTGGCCAAAGAAGGTAAAGTGGCGCCACGGAATCCGCGCACCCACGCTGACAATGGTGGGCA
Source organism: Candidatus Neomarinimicrobiota bacterium (assembly GCA_022560655.1). Classification (NCBI taxonomy): domain Bacteria; kingdom Pseudomonadati; phylum Fidelibacterota; species Fidelibacterota bacterium. Next base: position 13,713 of record JADFSS010000036.1, on the reverse strand, counting down.
GGTCGTCAACGTACACGCGCTCCCCCTGCGAGGCGGCCACCCTCCACGAGACGGCTCCGGTCACATTCTGCACCCGCAGGGCCAGATTCAAACCGCTGGGCCGGTGATAGAGCACCCCCAGATCCAGTCCAAAACCCCTTGCATCCTCCGCGCCAAGGTTGACAATCAAAACCTTGGCGTTGATCCCGATACTGAAGCTGGGACTCATGCGGTTGGCGAACGAGAGCACCACCATGCTCTCCGCATAGGTGAGCAAGTCTCCGGGCTCCCCAATGCTGTTGCGGGCCAAAATGTTGCTGTCACCGGCACGCAGGTAGCTGATGCCGACGGCGGCCGACGGGGGCAAGCCGGTTGCCAGGCTCAAACCCTGCAGGGTGCGGTCCAGAGGCAGCGCCATGTAGGACAGCCCCAGCTCCCGCCGCTGCACGTAGACCATGCTGGCTGGATTGGTGAGCGCCAGATGCCCGGCATTGATATCGGCCAGCAGCGCGCCTGCCAGCGCGCCGGAGCGTGCATCCGCCCCTAAACGGGCAAAGGCACCGGCATAGCCCCCGGTGGCCGGTCCGCCAGCCCACAAGGCGGGCACTGTCAGCGCCAGGAGCAGAATCCGCCTCATTTGATGACCATGACCTTGGTCCAGTCCTCGCGCGGGCCCAGTTTCAGGCGACAGTAATAGACCCCGTTGGCGACCTGGTGGCCGGCTTTGTTGCGGCCGTCCCACACCTGGCTGAAGTCGCCCTCCATAGGGTGCTGGCGGGCAGGAAGAACGATAACCGGGTCCATGGCGAAATCAAAAATGGCGATACGGGCCGATCTCCCTTCCAGCTCAGGGGTCACGTGGTACTGAAAGCGAACGTGCCCCCGACCATCCCGGAAGTTGTCCTCGGCAAGGTAGAAGGGATTGGGGTAGGCGTAAAAGGGGACTTCTCCTGAGTCGGCCGTGGAGACGAAACTGCGGTCAATCCGCCAGGGGGGGCCGTCGCCCTGAGTCGACGCCAGACCATCGGGAGTGCCAATCCACAAGGTGCCGTCCCGGGGGTCATAAAGGGCGCCCCAGGCCTTTTCGGCCCAGACCTGTTCGCCCGTGATTGCATCCACCGCTGATTCGAACAAGGCCCAGTTGCGGGCGTCCAGCGATTTATACAGACCGTTATCCGTAGCCGCATAGACCACGTCCCCGGAGGTGGCGAAGTTGTTGACCCGCTCGCCCAGCAGCGTCACCCGCCAAGTCAGGCCGCCGTCCTCGGTAAAACTGACCCCCCGCAGCTCACCGGCGGCCTCAGCGTTTACGGTGGCCGCCCAGATGCGCTCGCTGCCAGCGGTCACCTGCCGGTGCAAGGCCACGACCCAGTTGCCCGAGAGGCCGTGCCACTGGGCCGTAAAGTGGGTCCAGGTGATGCAGCCGCTGACCGCATCGATGATACCCTTGTTGAGCCCTGCGGCGGTGCCGACCCAGACCAGCGAGTCATAGGCCATCACAGAGAAAGCCTTGTGGTTGTGGTTGCCGCCGTCGCCGGGGTCACGCGCATTAAGGACATAGCCGGCGGGAAGACTGTCGCATGACATGGTGGAGTCCCCATCCAGCGGCAGGGCTACGGTTGACCAGCCGGTGTCGGCAGCCATATGGTAGCGCCGCAGACCGCTGGCCCAACTGGCGGCCCAGATGGTGCCCTGGGAAATGGCCACATCGAAGGTCACGTTGCGGATGGTGGTGGTGACGGCCAGCTGGTCAGCCAAGGAGTCGGCCCAAAGAAACGTGGTGAATTCCTCCCCAGGGGGGTCCTGCGGCTGGGGCACGTAGGTCCAGGTGCCGCCCAGGTCGGTGGAAAAGGCCAGCCCGGCGCCCATGACCTCGCCCATGCCGCTGATGACGGTATCCACCAGCCCCGCCACCGCCACCGTGGAATCCACCAGGTTCAAGGCCGAGATGCCGCCCCGGGGGAGGTCCGTCAGACTATCAACATAAGACAGGAAACTGGCGCCCAGATCGGTGGTCAGCGATAGACCCCTCGACGTGCCGAAAAAAAGCAGGGAGTCGCCGGCAGCTATGATATCGACGATGCCGTTGCTGGCCAGACCTGGAGACAGGAGGGTATCGGGTGGGACGAAGGCCGTGCTGGTGCCCAAGGCTTTGCCAAGACCGAACCCGGGCGGCACCTGCTGACCCCACAGTCCGCCCAGTAGCCCCAGCACCAAAAGCAGGCGCCCCACTACTGCACCACCACCGTGTGCTTGACCGTATCACTGACCGCGCCGCGAAAGTCTTTCGCCACAAAGCTGTAGATATAGGTTCCCAGCGCTGCCTCGGCCTGTAGCAGAATGATCCGGCTGAAAAGGCCGTCTACGGCAGTGGCATCGCCCCAACCGACCAAGTCGCCGTTGTCCGCTAACTCGACGGGTAGGCCGTCATTGCCCAAGGTGCTATCCGGTTTCAGGGTAAGGAAACTCACCGATCTGATGTCGCTCAGCCCATCGGGATCATCCACTACCGCCCGTATGGTGTCCACGGTAACGAAGCCCTCCGGCGGCAGTCGCAGCGTGTCGGCAGCGGAGACGCTGAGAATCACAGGCCGGATATTGATGAGGCCGAGGATAACCGATTCCTGGCTGGTGTCGCCAGAAACGATTGCCAAGAACTCGATGCGCACAAAGCCACCCGCGCCCACAGGCAACGGGGAGTCAAATTTGCTGGCATAGACACCGTCGGAGGGCAGTATGTCGCCGCCGGTGGCGCTATCCAGCAGGCTGGAGGCGGCAAGTACCGAATCGGTGCCCAGCGAATCCGCCAGCGCACCAGTGGCCAGATACAGTTCGACCCAGATGCTGGGGGGCTCGCTGTCCTCCTGGGGTAGGGTCACCGTAACCGCGGCATAAAAGCTGTTGTCCCGGTCGTCAAAGGTGGCCTGAGGAGCGGACAGAACCGGGAGCTCCCCTTGCGGCTCCACGCTCACAAACTCGCAGGCCGGCGTCAGCACTGTCGCCAGCGCAGCCACCACTATCCATCGCATGCGGAGGCTCATGAAGAGGGCAATATAGGTTCGATTGCTGTGCTCCCTCAATTTGTTTCTCCCGGCAGCGTGCGCGGCGGCTGGTGCGCGCTGCATCAGGGCCGCTCGCTGTAAACCAAGGTGGTCACCACCGTCCCCACCGCCTCCAGGCTCTCCGGAGAGCATTTGTCAGGGGTATCCTGCAGGGTATGCCAGTAATTGGTCTGCGTATTGGGATAATCGAAGTCGATGATATCCACCGTGGGAATGCCGGCCTCCAGGAAGGGCATGTGATCGTCGTAGATGGCCGGCCCCACCCGCGCCTGAAACTGGGTGTAGCCCAGCTCCGCGGCCAGTGACCAAATCCGCTGCACAATACTGCGGGCATCCCTCCAAGAGTGGTATTCCATGGGCAGGGTGAGCTCGGCATCACCCACCATGTCCAGCAATACGGCGTAGCGTGGCAGGGTACCTCCCAGCAGACGCGCCATCTCGGGGACAAAGGCCTTGGCGCCGAGGCCAAAGTTAGCCACATCGCCAGAGCGGCCCACGTCCTCCGCATCGACAAACAGAAGGTCCACACCCACAGGCGGGGTATCCTGGTCCATAATCTGCGCCAGGGTCAACAGCACCGCCACCCCGCTGGCCCCATCGTTGGCGCCAAGTATGGGCAAGTTTCGGTTGGCTGGATCGTCATCCTGGTCCGCTAGTGCGCGGGTGTCGTAATGGGCCAGCAGCAGCAGGTGGCTCCGCGCCGCGGCATTGAAGCGGGCCACGATATTGGTGATGTGCAAGGGGCCGTCCTGGTAGGGATGGGGCCTGCTGACCCGCTGCAAGATCACCTCGTCCGCCAGGGGTTCCAGGAACTCCTGCAGAAAGCGGACCATGGCTGCATGTCCCTCAGAGCCGGGCTGCCGGGGTCCCAGCGCCACCTGCCGTTCCAGCAGCCGGAAGGCCTCGCGGCCGTCGAAGTAGGGCGCCTGCTGACCACACGCCACACTCACTCCCAAAACCAGCCAGCTGGCCAGCAGCAGCCGCAGGCGGCTGGCAACGGCGGATGACACTATGAGCCCCTGATGGCGATGTTCATATCGAATCCAAACTTGCGGTCGATCTGGCGGCCCGTAAGAATACTGAAGCGCTCGCTGTAGGTAAAGTTGAAGCTGCCGGTCACTTTGTCGGTGAAGCTGTAAGTGATATACGGCTTCACGGACCAGTTCTCCCGCTCATCCTTCAAGGCATAAGCGACCGCCACTCCCTTGCGTTCCTCAGCCAGGGACCGGCTGAAGTCAAATTCCAGGTTAAAGTTGACCGTGTTTTGCAAGTTGAAATCGCGGAAGAAGGGTAGGGGAATGGTGAGTCCGCCCCGGTGTTGATACGAGGCGGTAGCCGTAATCTGGCGGCTGGTGTTTTTGCTGTCGCCCGTCTCAGCGCGCTGCAACGTGAGGGTCTGACTGGCACGGACGTTGGCGGAAATTCCATTGGTGAAGTTAATTGTGAGGCCGATCAGGGGCTGCAGCTGCCGGGTGTACTTATCCACGGGCGTCCGGCTGTTCTGGATGCTTCTAGTATGACTGCCCTGGTGATTGTGATCCAGACTGACCTTCCAACGGATTTTATTGAGCAACGGGAGCTTCTCAAGGTTTGACCAGCGGAGACTCCAGTTAACGAACGGGAAGCCCACCTTGTCCGCATCTCCCAGCAGGAGAAAGTCTTCGGAGCGGTTAACGATGGACGAGCCGATGCGGCGTGTCCTGGACCACTTTCTAGTATGTGACAGATTTAGATTGATGGAGCGGGAGAGGTTCAGGCCAGACCGCCAGGAGATATCCTGGTTCTCGGCCTTGGTGGCCTGACTGAATTTGCCGGTACGGGTCGTGTCCGAAGGGAGGCCGGACTCCCTGCTGAAAGCCAGCCGGTAGGGGTAGCCCGGTTGTCCCAGGGCTGCCGGTTCGCCGCCGCTGCGGTTGTAGGTATAGTTGAAGGAGATAGGCAACACCTTGCCGGCAGCGGCATGCAGGGCTTTGAGCAGAGCCTTAAGCTGCGGGCTGGTTATTTCGCGCTGCTTTTTCTCAGGTGTGGCCTGTTGGGCGGTACTGCTGCGGCCACGGCTACGGCCTCGCCGCCCGGCTGAGGTCTTGGGTTTGCCAGCCGGCTTGTACACCAGCTCGATGATATCGGTGAGCTTCAGGGTCACATTGCCGCTGACACGTCCCTGGGTCGTAATGCGAGCCCCAGTTGAATCCTCCTCGAGAGGGGCGTTCTTGTTCCAGCCATATCGGGCCTGATAAGCAAATTTAGGCTTGAACCAGCGCACCAGATCAGGATTGTAGCTGGCCGAAAACTGCTCGGTGAAAATTCGGGGCACGCCTGGATCCAGAGTTCGTAGCGCTTCCAACTTGTTCTCGCGGAATGCGTTAAGCACGCTGTTGGACGTCCGTGTATAGTCGGTGCTGAAGCGATCCGTGAGCCGATACCGGGCCTTAACCGAGCGCGCCAGATTGAAGTTGTAGGTGTCCAAAACAGTGTCTTGCCGGGCGCGGGTCACCCTTTCGGTGAGGGACTCAGTTACATTCGCCGTGAAGTTCAGCTGGGTGGGGGCATAATAGAGCCTGGTATCCTTCAATCGCTCGCCCAACCAGGGCAGCCGCGCCAGCGCCTTGAAGGGCTGTATATAGTTCTCATCGCTAAACTTGATGGGATAGGCGAGCTGTCCGCTCATATTGGTGACGGTATTGGCGGCGATAAGCGTGGTGGACTCCTTTTTGCGGGCCAGCGTTACGCTCCCCTGGAGGCGGTCGAACGTCTGCCGCACCAGCCAGCGCTTGCTGCGCGTCGATTTGGCAAAACTGGACTTGAACGTCATTTGATTACTACGCGATTGAATCGAATCCGGTGCCGTGCGAATGCTCCCTGCCAGGATGTCTTTGCCGGGCCGGTACTTAGGCGATCTGATGGAACTGGTGTAGTTCAGGCTGACGGGGAACCGAACTCCCAAGGAAGGGGGCAGGAACAGGTGGGGATTGAAGGTCATATCGGCTCGCCAGGTCTCGTTGGTCAAGGCATTGCGTGCGATACGCTCCTGAACGGTATGGAAATCTGCGTCCCTCCGGGCGTAGTTAAATGAGGTGGTGAGCAAATCAGCAAAGTTCAGCGCCGCGCTAAGCCGCACCGCCACCCCGCGGTCCTTCCGCACCTTAGCCAGCCGCAGTTCGTCCAGCATCACCTGGCCCTTAATGGTCTCGGAGTGCTCATTAATGATGCCCACCGTGTACCGGGCAATGCGCTCCAGTGATGGGTCGCCCTTGATGTACACCTCCATGCCTGTGTCTAAGTCGAGGTAGCCGGGTATGGTGTCCGTCCCCACATATATGGTGGTATCTGGAGTTGCCCGTAACTTCAGGGCGGAGATGGCCGGCATGTTCAGGCTGATGTGATTGCGGTCGTCCCAGCCGGGATAGACCGGTTTGCGCACCTCGTAGTATTTTTCGTTTTGGTCCAAACCCTCCCCTAGCCGGAACCAGAACCAGACCGAGGTGGCTTCCCTGGTCATCGCTTCCTTGTTGGCAGCGCCGAAAACGAACATCTCCATAGTATTGTAAACGAGGAAGGTGCCCCGCTGCTTGGGCACGGATTTTTTGACGGCTCCCTTGAACCCCGGCGGGATGCCCGCCCGGCTGAAATCCAGCACTAGCGACTGCTCGCGCAGCTTGATATCATTGAGCCGGTCAAACTCGCCCTGGACACCCGGCGGCGACTCGTAATCTGCGTTGTCCTCGCTATTGGCCACAGTTACGGCCAACGTCGCCGCCGAATCGACCACCACATAGTCCTCCGTGCCACTGGGGGCCAGACCCAGCTCCTCCCACTCGTTGCCGACGAATTCGATCTTCGCGATCTGCAACCTGCCGGTCAGGCCTCGCGTACCGGAATCCGTGAAACCGTCCAACCACAACCGCAGGTGCTTGACGTTGTCCCAGCTCACCGACTTCACGCCCTCCGGCACAAAATCGGGCAGCGGAATACGAAACAGGCGCCACCCGGTGGGCACACCATTGCTTTCGGTAGCCGAAATCATCAGGGATGCGTCAAAATCCGGGTGGTTGGGATCCAGCTGAATGCCGTAGGTAAAGTAGTTGTCCAGGGTCTCAGGGATGGGCCCCCCCAGGCCATCCAGGTCCTCGGTATCGGGGTAACTCCCTTCCTGAATCTGGCTGTTGCCTTGGGTGCCGTTCAGGTTATCATTGCGTTCCCGACTTGGATCGCTGGCCCTTGTGTTGAAAAAATTGTCACCATTGGGATCGTCCTCGTCGGCCCAGGGCACCTGCGGTCCATCGTAGATGCCGTCGTAGAGTCCGGCGTAAATCTGCTCCGCAACCGAGACGGGGTCCTGGTCAAAATCACCGTCACTTTTCCCTTGCGCATCCACCAGCAGGCAGCCCCCCATGCCGTCTTCGAACTCGTCCGGGCAGCCATCCAGCCCCACATCTTCGCCCGAGTCCAACAGCCCATTGCCTTCGCTGAAACCCGCCACGGGCCGGTCCTCTGTATCGATCAGTTCATTGCCGTTGATGTCCTCGCTGATGCTGCCCACGTCCACATGCAACCGGCCTTGGGTGCCCTTGACCCAGATCTCGAAGAACTTGCTCAGGGTCTGATCATAGTCACCCGCCAGCAGCGGGTAGGTGATCCCGCCCCACAGGGCTTCGGTGACGGGTCCCGCCACCGCCTCCGGCACCTCCTCGAACAGGGCGTCCACCACCAGAACCGTGGTGGTCAGGTTGCGGGCACGGAGGGATGTCTCCCGATTGGGCCAGATATCCCTGACGTTCACATCCACGTAGGGGTTCCACCAGGCCAGCCTGCGTCGGTCCCCGGCCCGTTTATCCACGGGCGTCGAAGAGAAGCGCCACGACCGGTAGATCAACGACGGGCTGGTAACGCGCTTGGCGGCCTCAAAATCATCCACGTAGGCGGTGCCCAGTGGGTTGGGATTGGGCAACACCTGGGCAAATTCGCCATCCAGGCGAAACTGGCTGGCGGCGCTGGTCTCGACGAAGGGCAGCCGGTCCACCAACCGGGTCAGGAAGGGCGCCTCCCGGGCGATGCGGCCGTTCAGGTCCCACAACATGTTCTGAATGGGCTCGGAGCCCACATCCACGCGCTCATCCACGATGGACTGATTATAGTACAGCCCGGTCAATCCAAGAAATGAATTCTGCCCCAAGTCAATTTCGGCCCGGCTTCCCAGCATCACCTTCTTGTCGAACGAAACCAGCTGGTTCTCCTCATAGTCAATCGTGATTTCGGGGTTGGCGCCATATTTTGACATGTCCAGGATCGTCAGCGTGCCGGTGAAGTAATCGATATCGTAGTCCCGGTCCCGATCCAGGGGGTTGCCGTTGATAAAGACGGTTTCGCTGCCCTCCACCAGGTTAAAGCCGAGACTATACTCGCTGGCGCCCAAACCAGACTGTTTCACCGCGATATCGAACCGTGAGGCGGCCGCCCGATCATTGGCGTTCTGCCGGTAGTAGATGGCCGGCACATCCCAGGTGTTGTTTTCGTTGAAATCCTCCCCCGGGTCCTGTCTGAAGTTCTGGTTGGGATCTTCCAGCTCGTAACCGTAGAGTTCTTCGATGGCTGGGTGGCTGGTAGCAACGCCAGGGATGGCGGAATAGGCAAAGGGCAGCAAAGCCGGAAAATGCAGTTCCCCCTGAGCTAGATTGACGACGTTGGGATTGCCCAGATCGATCATCTCATCGGGTTCGCTGTCACCGTTTTGGTTTAGCACATCCAGGCCAAAAATTGAGAGAAAGCTTTCCCCGCTGGTGAACCGGTCGTCGTTCCCGGTAGGTCCCTTGCGATCGATGACGGTGACCTCAAAGCCTTCCGGATTGATATTCACGCCGCCCAGACTGTAGACGTTCTTGAACCCCAGCCGCCATGTGGGGTGGCTGGCTGTCTGTCCCAGACCCTTGATGAGTTTTAGCCTCAGCGCCGGTGAGTCCGCGGCTTGTTCGCCCACAGTACCGATGGTGTCGCCATTAGCCAAGGCATAGGCCACTGCGATGGCATCATAGTCGCCTGCGGGGCTCCTGAGCCGAATCCAGCCCAGCTGGGGATCAAAAGTGTAATCCTGGTTCAGAGTGAGCAGCTCAAAGTGCCCTGCCACTTTGAAACTGGCTGAGATGGTGATGCTGCCGGGGTCCACGTAGGCCGTGCCCTGATAGGTCTCCGAGGTCTCCCTGATTGTGCGGTAGACATCCAGCCGCGTGACGAAGCGGTCAGGATTCGCGAGATGGATACCGTCGGGGATACCCGGCAAGGCCTTGGTTAGCGGGTAGTAGTCTTGCCTGAAGGTACTGTCGAGAAAGAAGTAACGGTTCTTCATGTACAGCATGTCGGTAATAACATACTCCTGGCCCAATTTGTTGGATTTGCTCGACTTCCGTGACCGCTCAATCGATGCGACCGTGGTAAGATCCACGGGCCCCAGTTTGGCCAGGGCCTTGATACCGAACAGGCCGTTGCTCATGCCGCTGCCGCCAGTGGCGAATTGGGTACCCGGGAGGGACAGTGATATATTGCCGGCGTCAATCCGCTGCAGGATCTCGTCCTCATCGCCGGTATAGGCGATCTTCATGGCATTTTCCCATTCGAAGTCATTCTCGCTATCCTGATGAACAAGTACCGAAATACGATCCCCGATGGTGCCCTCGATGTCGAAGCGCTGCTTCTGATCCACCAGGAAATCCCAGTTCTGATCGGCCCGAAAATTGGTGAAACTCTTTTCCCGGTTCTTAAACGACAGGCCGCCGTTGATGGCTACATTGCCCGAAACCCGCAGGGACACCCGCTGCCCGGCGATGTCGGCGCCGAGCAGCTCGATGGTGCCTCGACGCTGCGTACGGGACTCACCCACCGGTTGCAGTTGGGCGCTCAGCTTCTTTAGAGTCATGTCCCGGAAGTTAGCCTCGCCGCGACTGGCGACGTACCAGTCCAGGGGGGCTGTGGAGGGAAGCTTCGTGGGCGTGCCGTCGTGCTCCTGGTAAAATGTGATCTGCGCGCCCGCAGCATCAATGCCCCACTCCCGGCGCAGCGTGTTGGCTGGCCAGCTGATTGCCCCCCCTGCCCGGCGCAGAACATCACGCGCATCCTCGAGGGAGAGGGTCAAGGTCAGTACGGCGTCCCCGACGCTTACCTCTGCCTGGGCGGAGTCGGGCGGCGGGACCCGGGCCTGGGTGCTGGAGTCTGTAGGGACCGACCAAGACCACCCCACGAGGGCTAGCCCTCTGGGCGGCGGCGGTGGAATGGGAACAGCGATAAACCTGTGCAGGATATCGGGCGGCTGGATTGGATGGGTGTAGACCGAGTCCTCAACCGCCCCCAAGAGAAATTGGGAGCCGCTTAAGAGAAACAGAACACCCCTGTAAAGCGCACGCGGCCGGATCACCTGCCCGCTCCTGATACTCGTTCGTTAAGCCAACAAAAAAACCGGTATCAGTGAATCTAGGCGGTGATCTCCTTAATTTCGAGTGTGGACATGGCGCGGGCGAGCTTGCTGTACAGCGCCCGGAAGGCCCGTCCGCGGTGGGAAAGATGCTGCTTCTGCTCAGCCGTCATTGCGCCAAATGTTATGGCCGCGCCAAGGGGGTGAAAGACCGGGTCGTACCCGAAGCCTTGCTCTCCCTGGGGAGCCGTGGCGATGACTCCTTCAATGACGCCCTCGGCCGCCACCTCCCAGCCCTCGTCCAGGTAGACAGCACAGGTACGGAAGCGGGCCGTACGCTGATGCTCGGGAACCGCCTCCAGGGCCTGCAGCAGCTTCTGCCAGTTTTGACGGTAGGTAGCCCGCGGACCGGCGTAGCGCGCAGCATGAATCCCTGGTGCGCCGCCCAGAGCATCCACCTCCAGGCCGGTATCATCGGCCAGTGCCGGCAGACCGGTCGCCCTGTGCGCCGCCTGTGCCTTTAGCAAAGCGTTCTCCTGTAAACTTGTTCCCGTTTCCTCAACCAACCCGGCTGCCGGGAAGTCCGCCAGGTTCAATAGCTCCACGGGCAGAGCGCTGAAAAGAGCCCGTATTTCACGGAGCTTATCAGGGTTCCGGGTGGCCACCACCCACTTCACAGGTCGATCCTGTCCACATGACCCACGATGGTAGCATCCAGGGCCGTAAACTTCCGATCAAAGGGAAACGAGGCCTCCTTGGAGGTTACGTAGTAGACCAGATCGCCCTCCCCCGCCTGCTGGCTGTCGGCCGCCACCAAGGTCGAGCCCACGTCGGAGCCATCTACCAAGTCCATCGGCTGGAGCACAAGGAACTTTAACCCTTCAAGATCGGGCAATTTGCGGGTGGCCCATACCCGCCCGGTAACGCGTGCCAGATTCACGGCTCAAAAAAATCCACTTCGTCAACGATCGCCATGATCACTGTATCCACCGGCTTGTTGTGGGTGAGGGGCGTCATTCTGGCGGAACTCCCGCTAGCACATAGTACCAGCTCGCCCGCCCCAGCACCGACCGAATCAACCGCAATAGTGAATCCAGGCTTGGCCTTGAGCTGCTCGTCAACTGGGCTGACGACCTGCATCTTAAGTCCCTCAAGTTTCTCGTCCTTTTTGGTGGCCCAGACGGTACCGATAACCCGTCCTAGAAACACGTCAGCTGCTCCGCGAGGTCCATAGCGCCAATGTTAGGCTGCCGGCCTATCGCTGTCAATGGGATTCCCACGAGGGAGAGAGCGGCCAGCCTGAGGGTGGTATGGGGAGTTCGCGCCAGCTAACGCGGCCCAACGCGGACGACAATCAGGAATTGGACTGTGCAGCCTGCATACGAATACAGAATCGGTTGCCGACAGCGCTGTCGGCCTTGCCAGATCCGCTCGCCAGCCACAGGTCGCCATCCATGCGCTGCATAAGGCTTAGGGCCACCGTCAGGCCGAGGCCGAGGCCCGGAGCTGCTTTGTGTTTGGGAAGGCGAACAAAGGGCAGGAACAGCGTAGCCCGAATTTCCTTGGGGATGCGCTCACCCTGATCTTCCACCTCAATTTGGACGCTGCCATCATTGGACAGGAAGCAGCGTAAGGTTACTTTACCGTTGGGTGGTCCATACTTGCTGGCGTTGTCCACAAGGTTAAAGAGAACCTGCTGGACGGCGGCTGAGTCAACCATTACCATGGGCAACTGATCGGTGATTTCTTCCACCAGCTGTAGATTGCGCTGTTCAAGGATGGGCCGCCAACTATTGCTGATCTGGGCGATGATCTCTCGCGGGTCTTCCTCCTCAAGCCGAATAATCCACTCCCCGCTGTCAAGTTTGCTCAGGTTTTCGATGTTTTCCACGAGATACAGGAGACGGTTGATGTTCTCATCAATGGCCTCCATGTACTGCTGCTGCTTGGTGGACATTTCGCCGCCGAATCCCTCCCGGAAGAGGTGGGCAAATTCCTTTAGAACTACTACTGGAGTTTTGATCTGATGGCCCGCTTCGTAAAAAAAATGCTTCAGCTTCGCTTGGTCCACCTGCCGGTGTTTCAGCGTTTCATTTTCCTGCAAGGTCCGGAGGAACCGCTCATATTTGCCGAGAATAAAGTCCAGCTCCGCGAAGGTAATCGGTTTGGACAGGATTTCATCGACGCCGTACTGAATCAATTCGTCGGTGGAAGCGGGCGGCATACCCGACATGACGACCGCCACCAACTCAGGCCTGACTCGCTTGGCACGCTGAACCAGCTCGAAGCCACTCAGATCAGGGAGTGTCCGGCCGATCAGGGCCAGATGGTATTGACCATTGGCAAATAATTCCATCGCCTCGGCACCGTTCTGCGCCATTTCGACACGGTATGCTTTAGCAGTCAGGTATTCGCTCAGATAGGACCTGATATCTGGCTCGTCGTCGACCACAATAATACGTAGCGGCGCGGTGCGGTTCTGGCCATTGTTCATCATCGTTGCAACGGGAAATACAGGCGCAAGGCGAGCTGAGCGTGATCGACTGACACATCCAGATTACCCTCGTGATTCCGTAGGATACCGTAAATTGAGGCCAGGCCAAGGCTCATCGGTTCACCGGTATCGAACGCAAACGGGTTCATGAATGCTGTTGCTTCCGGCTGGTCATAATCCGAGAGCGATATGGTTGCCTGCACGCAAGCATACGAGCCCGGCTGGCTGTCGAGCACCACCCGGTAACGTTCTTCCGCTTCTGCCCAGTGGCGCGTCGCGAGCATGCTCGCCGCATCTTCCACAGCCTGGTCGGCTTCGGTAGGGGCGATCTCCTTCAGGAACTCGCGCACGCGCGGCTCGGGTTGCGCTCCCACAAATTCACTGACGACTTTGCCATCGCGGAAAGCCTTCACCGCCGGGATGCCCTGAACGCCAAAGCGCAATGAGAGCTGCGGATTTTCATCCACGTTAACCTTGGCAAGATAAAAAGCTCCGTCGCTTTCGTTCGCCAGTCGTTCCAGGGTCGGACCCAGCACGCGGCAGGGCCCGCACCATGGCGCCCAGAAATCGACGACGACCGGTGTCTCTTCCGAGCGCCGGATTACGTCATTTTCAAAAGTTGCTTCAGAACTATCGTAAATATACTCTGTTGTTGTCATGCATCAATCTCCAATTGAGATTTAACGATTTTACCACCGGTAGGAATGCCGGCCACTATTCTCCCATTTCTGTATAAGATTCACATATACAGCCTAATAATCCAAGAGCCACCGAATCTT
>JADFSS010000035.1 GCA_022560655.1 Candidatus Neomarinimicrobiota bacterium | reverse complement strand
AACCCGGGTACTTATGCGGGCCAGAAAGTGCTCGAGAATAAGCCACATCATCCTGGTGGCCTCATCATCGTAGTTCCGGCCTCCATTGTAGAGTGGTTGCGCAAAGGCGTGATCGGCATTGGGATACAGGTAGTATTCGGGTGCGCGGTCCAGGCCGTCCAGCTGCGACCTGATTTTCTCGGCAGATTCAACGGCCCAGCTATCGAGCGAGCCGGTAATCAGCAGCAACTCGCCCGGCCATTGGGCAAGCTTTGCCTCCTCAGCACTCAAACCGCCGTAAATGATGGCGCTTCCGGCAACCCGCTCAGGACTGGCCAGGGCCGCGTTTAAGGCCGGGGCGCCACCCATGCTGAATCCCAGCGTAACGATCTTGCGCCCCGAAGCCGCCAACTGCTCTATGGCGGCCAGCAGCTGCAGAGCGACGGTTTCCCCATCGAGAGCGTCCATCAGGGTCTGGGCTTCCGGGTGGGTCGTGGCCGCCTGCCCATGATAGAGATCGACAGCGACGACCTTGTAACCGGCGGCGGCCAAGCGGCCCACTGCCGCCCGTGTAAACGGGGTGATGCCGAACCAGTCGTGAACGAGTAAAATACCGATCTTGGCATCCTCGGGCCCGGCCTGAATGCCGCTCAGGCGAATCTTATCGGTGGCGGTGGCCCACGGCGTGACGGCGCTGTTGGATGACCGCGCTTGACAGCCCTGCAGGATCAGGCTGGCCAAGATAACCAGGGCCCCGGCAGAAGAGATGGACCTTACCATAATCTTTCTCCTAATGTGTGTTTTGTGGGAGTGGTCTGTCATGGCCTTCAAATGACCGGGGGTGGCGCAAATTGACCTCGTTCAAATCCAAATGTAACCTAATGAGTCCCGAACCACCCACGCTAGTCTATGGCGGACACAAGGGGAAAAGTGCCGCCCGATACCAATGCGGACGGATCAGGCCGAATTGACGGGAGCGGAATCTGCCAAATGCTGAATCAGATTCTGCCGACAAATACGGAAGATCTCCGTGATCGGCTCCTACGGCGAATGAGTAGCGTCGAGGAGGCAAAGCCGTAAGCAAGCAGTGGGCCGGTGCTCGCCTCACCACGCCCCTACCGCTTGAATTCGTTCTGAAGCAGGTCACCACATTCATGCCGTTGGGAGCGGGCCCAAAGCAAATCTTTACCCCTTTGTGACAACCTTAGACCGGTTACATCCGTCAATCTAGCAGGCGAATAACTTATTTGGGGAGGGGTTCATGTTGCGCGCTCTCATTCTTTTCCTGCTAATCGGCCAGCTCACCGCCAGCGATGGAACATTTGATCCTGAAGATTATCGTATCAGGGCAGTGCAGGCAGTTCGCCTCGATGTGCCCCTGCGTATCGATGGTAAACTTGACGAAGATTTATACAACGGTCCATCGTTTACAGATTTTGTCCAGTACATCCCCAATAACGGTGATCCAGGCACCGAAAAGACCGAGATGTGGATCGGGTACGACGACGATGCCCTTTATGTAGGGGCCCGGATGTGGGACAGCCGCCCAGACTCCATTGCAAGCCGCATTGGACGGAGGGATGATGATTTCAATTCAGACCTATTTGAAGTGATCATCGACTCCTACCACGATAAACGTACCGGGTACTCGTTTCAGATTAACCCCTCCGGCGCCATTCGGGATGAATCCTATTACAATGATAGCTGGACAGATCTAAGCTGGGATGCCATCTGGGAGGGCAAGACCTCCATCGATGACAAGGGTTGGGTGGCGGAACTGCGCATCCCCTATTCCCAACTGCGCTTTAACCAGCAGGACACCTACACCTGGGGCATATTTCCCACACGGTTCATCAAACGTCGCGGTGAGTGGAACTACTATACGTACATCCCCCTTACCGAGAGCGGCCTCATGAGCAAAGCTGCGACTCTCCATGGGATCGAGGGTATCAAGTCCCCGAAGAGGCAGTCATATCTTCCGTATTTTTCTTCAGCCTATAGCAGTCTGCCATCGCAACAGAGCAACCCATTCCTCAATGGCAGGGATACGAAACTCGGCATCGGCGCCGATATGAAAATAGGCCTAGGCGGAAGCCTGACTCTCGACGTAACTCTGAACCCTGACTTTGGCCAGGTGGAGGTGGATCCGTCGGTAATCAACCTCTCTGCCTTTGAAACATTCTTCGATGAGAAACGGCCTTTTTTCGTCGAGGGCCGGTCCATTTTTAGATTTGGCCGAGGGGGCCCAACCAACAACTGGAGTTTTGACTGGAGCAATCCCAGCTTTTTCTACTCCCGGCGAATCGGGCGGTCCCCTCAAGGCTTCGTTGACGTCGATTCTGACTCGCTGAACCAACCGTCCAATACCCGTATTCTCGGCGCCGCAAAGTTGAGCGGCAAGTTGAAGGGCGGTTGGTCCATTGGGGCCTTGTCGGCGCTTACTAGCCGGGAATTTGCCGAGTTCTACCTGAATGGTGCAAAAAGCCAGCAGCAGGTGGAGCCGCTGACTTCCTTTAGTCTAGTCAGGGCTCAAAAGGAGATCGATGACGGCCGCAGGGGACTCGGATTTATCACCACCCTGACCCAGCGTAGATTTACCGGTAATTCACTGCAAGGAACCGATGGAATCTATACCCTGTCCGATGACCTCGCCGATCGAGCCCTGACTCTCGGCTTGGATGGCTGGAGCTTCTTCGGTGCCGATAGGGATTGGGCCCTCGGTTACTGGGGCGGCATTTCGGAAGTGAGCGGCAGCCAAAACAAGATCACCAGTCTGCAGCGCAATTCCAGCCACTATTTCCAGCGGCCGGATGCGGATCAGGTGAGCCTCGATTCAAGCCGCACCTCCCTCAGCGGCTTCGCCGGCCGACTCATGCTGAACAAGGAGCGGGGCCACATCCAGATCAACAGCTCCCTGGGTGTCATCTCTCCCGGCTTTGAGAGTAACGATCTGGGAATCGTCTCGCGGACGGATCTGATTAACAACCATATTGTGGTCGGGTACCGCTGGGTTGAACCGACAAAATACTACCGCTTTTTCCGTACGGATGTCGCCTATTCCAGTAACCATGACTTCAGCATGGTCAAGACCGGTGAACAATTTATCTGGATGGGATCTTACAGGGCGGTGAACTACTGGGGATTCAACTGGTTCTTCGACTACATTCCCGAGCTACTGAGCAATAGCAAACTGCGGGGCGGCCCCAGGGTCCTAGCCCCCGCCAGTCTCCAATTGAACTTCAGCTACAATACTGATTCGCGTAAGGATATCGCTGGAGACTTCTCCTACGAAGTGAGCAGTGATGATGCTGGAGGATCCCTGGCTTCGTACAGCGCCAGCCTGGATTTGAAGCTCGGTGCCCAGCTTAGCGTCAGTTTCGGCCCCTCGTATTCAAGCAGGTTATCCACCGATCAGTATGTGACCACCGTTGAGGACCCTCAAAACAGTGCCATGTTCGGCCAACGGTACGTGGTCGCCCAACTGGATCAACAGACAGTATCTGCTGACATACGCATCAATTACACTTTCACGCCCAGACTGTCCCTGCAAGCCTACTTCCAGCCGTTTATCGCAGCAGGCAACTATTCACGCTTCAAGGAATTCGCCCGACCGGAGCGGTACGAATTTCTGGAATATGGCGATAAGTCGAGTACCATCACGGGTAATGAAGATGGTGATTACGTCGTCGATCCGACGGGTGGTGACAACAGCGATGAGTTCGTCATCAGTAATCCGGATTTCAATTTCAAGGCGCTGGTGGGCACGGCGGTCTTGCGGTGGGAGTTCCTGCCAGGTTCAACGGCCTACCTGGTATGGACCCGGAATAGCGCCAACTTCGACAACCCAGGCACATTTGACCTCAGCCGCGACCTGGGCGATCTGTTCCGCACCCAGCCCGATGATTTTGTGGCCCTGAAGGTTTCCTACTGGCTGGGGCAATAACCGCCAGAGGTTATTTCGTTAGCTGCATTTGGATTGCCGGGGCGGCTCCGGGAGGCCGGTGCCCCTCGTGGCGGCCGCCGCCTCCCGACGTATCGGGACAAGTTACGGCGGGGCAGGTATCACCCTCACCGACGGAAGGGGTGACCCCCTCCCCCCCTGCTGGTATCACCCTAACCGACGGGAGAGGTGACCCAAACATGGCCCCAAGATGACCCCAAAACAGCCTCCAGAGGCCGTTGGCCCACCCCCCCTATGCCGGTGCCATGCTCACCGACGGAAGGCGTGGCACTAACGTGGCACCAACGTGACACCAAAATGACACCGACGTGACACCAGGATGAGCCTCCCGGGCGGGCAGGGCGCTCTCACCCTTTGAGAGCCTCAGGGTGACCCTTTGGCGCAGCGCGGGGCCAAGGGGACAGGTTGCGGTGTGAAATGTCAAAGAGCGGGCGGGAAAGGTAACGGGCGGGCGGCACTCGTGGAAGAGTGAGGATTGACGCGGGTGAGGGGCCGGGCCGTTGGGTGTCAGCCGGGCATGCCCCGCATTCTGCGGGGTCCGGTGACGAAGGTGCTGAATTTACGCTCCTACGGCAGTGGGCCTAGTTGATGAAGGCTGATACCACTTGCGAATTTTAGTATATATTTGCAGATTCCGGATGCGATTTTCAGTGGATCCAGCCTTGCTCTGAAGGTTTAATTTGGAGCGGCTGGCAAGTTAACGACCGTTGGGGGATGCGTTACTCATGCCACTATTTATGGATATACACGAGAGTCCAGGGGTTTCTGAACAAGATATGGCGAAGGCCCACCTGGCGGATATTGCCATTCAGGAACAATATGGAGCCACCTTTCATACCTATTGGTTGAATAAAGAGTCCGGCACCGCCAACTGCCTTGTTGATGCGCCCAGCGCTGAGCAGGCCAATGCGGTGCATCGGGCTTCGCACGGTTTGGAGGCCAAAGAATTGATTGCGGTCGACAAGGCGGTGGTGGAAGCCTTTATGGGTCGCATTGACGAGACTGCGGCGGCTATCGACCCAGCAACGACCGAAACCGGCTCGTCTCTCCGCATTATCCTGTTCACCGATATGGTCGGTTCCACCCAAATGACCCAGGAAATAGGTGATGCGGCGGCAATGGAAGTTCTGCAGGTCCACGACACCATTGTCCGTGCAGCACTCAAGGAGCACGGGGGTCGTGAAGTCAAGCATACCGGCGATGGCATTATGGCCTCCTTTGTCTCGGTAGCAGGCTCAGTACATGGTGCCATCGATATCCAGCGGGGGCTACGCGACTATAACAAGACCGGGACAAACGCAACTCTCCAGGTGAAAATCGGGTTGTCCGCAGGAGAGCCGGTGGAAAAGAATCAGGACCTTTTTGGAACGGCTGTACAGTTGGCGGCGCGTATTTGTGACCATGCCAAAGCTGAAGAAATACTGACGGCGCATACCGTTCAGGAACTGTGCGCTGGCAAAGGGTTCGAATTTGGCCCGTCGGATGAGGTATTGTTTAAGGGGTTTGCTACGCCAACAAAGATAGACTCAGTCATCTGGCAGGGCGACTAGGCCGAGCCGATGGAGATAGGATAAGAGTGACGCCTGGCCACACATAGCTAGTGGCCGGTCCGGTCCCGATATGGGGTCTCAGCAGGGCATGCCCTGCATTCTGCGGGGTTCGGTGACGAAGGTGCTGAGTGGCTAACATTTGCCTTTTGGATGCCAGGTTTCCCCTGATGCCTCCTCTTCCTTATGTAGCCTTATCCCTCTCAAGCAACAATTTTATCAACTCTTGTGCTAATATCTCCGCTCTCAACTCCTCACGCTGTTCCTGTGCAAGATCTTCGAACTGGTTGAAGAATATTTTATTCACAGGAGCGCCGATGGGCGACTCAAATCCATTGGGGGGGAAGTTTCCATTTCATCCAGACATGCTCTCGAGTTCAAAAGTTTTTCGCGAACCCACTCAGAATACTTCCCTTCGAGGTATAAAAAATCCAGAATGGAGCGGGTGCCCCGGAGAATGCCTAAGTCTCTCGTCACGGCCTTATGAGCTACCTCAGCAATGAACGAACGATTGGCATCCAATAATAGACGGACGAGTTTCCAATTACGGGGTGCCATTGTTCTCACACCCCCCCTCGCCCTTCAATCCTAACCCATAACCGCTCATCTCCAAAAGATATTGACAAGGCCTGTTTAAGCCCTTAAACTTAACATAGAAGTTAATTATTAAGAACGACCCACACGTCCCCCAGGACCTAGATATCGTGTTTGAAGCCCTGGCTAACAAGCACGGGCGCGACATCCATAATGCACTCGGGGTAAAGATCGGATCGTTCACTTGTGGCACTTACCGGGGTAGCGACCAAGCGACCCGGGAGAACTCTGCTCAAGCATTGGGCAGGTCGTAAACAACACAAAAGGAGTAATAATGAAGAATTTCCTATTCCTAGCCGTTGGGTTCGGAGCACAAACCGACGCGACTATGGGTGACTGGGAAAAATGGTTCGAGACCAATGGCGACAAGATCGTCGACAAGGGTGCTCCAACGGTGTCAGGACGCGAGATCACGAAATCGGGCATTAGCGAGCTGACCCTCGATGACGCAGCGATTTCCGGATACATGGTGGTGAAGGCTGCCGACATGGACGAAGCGGTCAAGATCGCCGAAGGTAGCCCGATCAACCACTCCCTGCGTATCTACGAAACGATGGAGATGTAATGACGGCGGTCGATCTTGGTGCGTCTCACTCGTGAGATCGTCTCCCATTCCCTGACCTTCTGGTTCAGGTGCATCTGTGGAAAGTAAAGGCCCCTCAGGCGAGGGGTTTTTGCGTACTCAAGGGGGGCGACTGATCCCGATTAGCCGTGACGAACTTAATCGTTGACCGCATCACTTAAATCAGATAACCTAACCTAGAATTTAACTATCATGACTGACATCCACATGCCCCAAGACTTAGATACCGTGTTTGAGGCACTCGCCAACAAGCATCGCCGCGACATCATTTATGTGCTCGGGTTGCAACCTTGCTCCATCAGTTTTCTAGCGCAAATGCGAGGGCTATCCCTGCCGGCGATTCACAAGCATATCAAGATTCTTGAGGACGCAGACATGATCATTCGCAAGAAGATGGGTCGTAGCAACTACCTTACCCTCAATCGGCGTTCGTTACGAGGGCTTCAAAATTGGCTTATGCAATATCACACTTACTGGGGTAGCGACGAGGAAACCTTGGAAAACTATGCTAAATTTTTGGGCAAATCGCAAAACAAAAAAAAGGAGAAAAAATGAAGAAGTTTTTATTTTTGTATTACGGGTTTGTAACCCCTACTGAAGAAATAGGGGAGGCCTGGGGTAAATGGTTCGAATCGGTTGGAGACAAGTTTGTTGATTCCGGTAACCCATTCGGTTATGGAAGAGAAATCACAAAATCCGGAACCAAAGAATTGACACTTGATCTGGAGGCATTAACCGGCTACTCAATTATTAATGCAGCGGACATTGATGAGGCAGAAAAAATTGCCAAGACTTGCCCAATCATTACCAGCATCAGGGTATACGAAGCAGATTCAATGTAAGGTAAGGTCCGTATTTATGACGAGGCAGCTCCTGCCCGGGGGTTACTTCCTCATATATCCTTCCCATATTCTTATTGTCGCTGGCCGGGCCGCGCAAGGTCGGGATAGACCCCAAAGACTCCCTTCGGCTGCGCCTTTCGCTCAGTTTCGACCGGCCGACCTTTGGTTCGTACGATGCCTTCTTCAGAGATGTCGAAGACCCAGGCAAGGATCATCGAAACTGGGAAGCCAATGGCGAGAATAATAATCAGCAATCGGCTTACCCACACCGGAATACCCATGATTTCGAACGTACCATCGATAATCTGAATGATGATGAACGCGATACCACCATAGAAGGCGGCCACCCGGAACACCCGCCGGCGGCGGAGTTCGTCGATGAAGGCTGATGGTCTAGATTTTTGTGTCATAATGGTGGCTTATCTGAACCGCACCGAATGTAAGGCAAAATGTGGTGGGAGTGCAAAAGCCCTCCAATGTTGGAAGGCTTTTTGCCGAGTCGCTGGCGACGCTCCGGCGGTAGGACTTCCCGCCGTAGGCGGGACAAATCCCGCCAAAGGCGGGGCGAACCTACATCCCGAAGTGTCGGGATAACAGCCACCCGTTAGTCGTTTCTCAATTCAACCTCCCCAGAAAGGACCTTCTGGATAAATCTCGTGCTTTTCTGCGTCTTGACAAACCGTTCCACCTTTTGAGCTTCTCTCCGGTTCGGAAAGCCTTGCTGAAACACGAGACGCCAGGGCCGGCCTCTTTTAGTCCAACCCTTATTACTGTTGTTATGATAAGTAAGACTCGTCTCTGGATTGTGAGAGCTTCCCACATAGAACTTATCCAGGGAATCTGAAAAGAGAATGTAGAGGTAATGGATATCAGACTAGCGCTCCGGCGGTAGGACTCGAACCTACAACCTAGTGGTTAACAGCCACTCGCTCTACCGATTGAGCTACGCCGGATAAAAGGGCTTGCGAAAATTACCTGACCCCGCAGAGTGTGTCAAGACGGGACCGGCCTAGGATTGCTGCGCGAATCCTTTCGCCAACAGGTCGCGTGTTTCCCGTAAGGTCTGCACCAGGACTTTGGTACCGGCCACCACCGGCATGAAGTTGGTATCGCCGGACCAGCGTGGGACTAGATGAAGGTGGACGTGCTCTTCGATGCCCGCCCCTGCGGCGGCACCGATGTTGGCGCCAAAGTTGAAGCCCCCAGCCTGCATTTCGCTGCGCATGATAGTCATGGCCCGGTTCATCAGCTGCAGCATCTCCATCTGAACTGCCGGTCCCAGCTGGTCGAAGAGGGGTTCGTGCCGATAGGGCGCAACGAGGATGTGGCCGTTATTATAGGGATAGAGGTTCATCAGGACGAAGGCTTCTTCGCCCCTGAAAACGATCAGCTGTTCAGCGTCATCACCGGCGGACGGTTTGTCGCAGAAAATGCAGCTCTCTGCATCTGCCTGGTGTGTGCGCACGTAGTCCAGGCGCCAGGGCGCCCAGAGGTGCTCCAGCTTCACGCGTGACTCTCTTCCTTCTCAGCCTTGGCCTTCCGCACGACCCGTTGCTGCTCATCTGCCGGCAGATTCTGGTAGTGGTCAAACCGCTGGGCGTGGATACCCCGTCCGCCGGTCATGGAGCGCAGTGCGGTGGAGTACTGGTCCAGGTAGGCGAGGGGTATCTGGGCTTTCACCCGTTGGAGGCGACCTTCGGTTTCCATGCCCAACACCTTGCCCCGCCGGGCGGAAATGTCCCCCATCACCTCGCCCATAAACTCCTCCGGCACCCAGACATCCACCTCGTAAATCGGTTCCAGCAGCCGTGGCTTGGCCGCCAAAAAGGCCTCTTTGAAGGCCTCCCGCCCGGCAATCTGGAAGGCGATATCCTTGGAGTCAACCGGGTGCTGTTTGCCATCGTAAACAACGGCCTTGAAATCGACACAACGGTAGCCCGCCAGCACGCCCCCATCCGTCGCTGCCCGGACGCCTTTCTCGATGGAGGGAATGAACACCCGGTCAATGGCCATGCCGACGATCTTGCTCTCGAACTCCGCCCCGGATCCGGGCGGCAGCGGTTCGACGTACATCCAGACCTCGGCGAACTGACCCGCACCTCCCGACTGCTTCTTGTGGCGGTACTTCGACTCACCCCTGGCTGAAATCGTTTCCCGATAGGGCACTTTCGGAGGAATGAGCTCCACCTCCACTTTGAAACGCTGTTGGAGCCGGCGAATGACCGTTGCCAGGTGGAGTTCACCTTGCCCCGAGATGATGGTCTGCCTCACCTCAGCGTCGTACTCGAACACGAAGGTGGGGTCCTCTTCGTGGAGCGTGGACAGGCCGGTGCTGATCTTGTCCTCGTCCCCCTTGGACTTAGGCACAATGGCGCTGCGAATCTTCTGCTCTGGCAGTCTAATGCCCGGAAACACGATGGGGTCAGAGGGGGCACTGAGGCTGTCGCCCGTGTGGGTGTGCTTGAGCTTGACAACTGCCGCCACATCGCCGGCCACCACCTCGCCCAGCTCTTTCCGCTCCTTGCCGGTCATGGCGTACACAGTGCCCATCCGCTCCTGACGTCCCCGGCTGGTGTTTGCAAGGTCGCTGCCGGTTTTGATCCTGCCGGAGTAGGTCCGCAGGAAGGAGAGCTCGCCCAGATGTGGCTCGCTGATGGTCTTGAATACAAGCGCGGAGGCGACACTGCTGTCAACTGGCAGGCGGGTGATTGCAACGCCGTTGGTTGGACTGGAGGTTCCGTGCACTTCCCCAAAATCGGCGAGGCTGGGACCGTAGCGTGCGAGTATATCCATCATCCTGCGAACGCCTATATTGGCTTCCGCCGACACTGCAAAAACCGGGATGAGGGACCCGCTGACGAAAGCCCCGCGCAACCCGTCGCGGAGCTCATCTTCGGTGAGCTGGTCCTGCTCGAAAAACTTTTCCAGCAGGGTGTCATCGGATTCGGCCACCAGCTCAATAAGTTCGCCGTGGTTGGTCTTGCAGCGCGCGGCCCAGTCGCCCGCCAGGGCCTCCTGGCTGAATTGGCCCGATCCGTCGGTCTTGTAGGTGAACAGCTCGTTGCGCAGCACATCCACCACCTGGTTGAAGCCGGGTCCCTGATTGGCGGGCACCGTCAGCGGGAACACCTTGTTCCCGAATCGCTCCCTGGCGACGGCGAGAACAGACTCAAAGTCCGCGTGCTCCTTGTCCAGCATGTTGACCACGACCAGATGGGGGATGCCATAGTCAGTGGCGGAGTTCCAAACCTGCTCGGTGCCCACTTCCACGTTGGAGATGGCATGCACCACCACCACTGCAAAATCCGAGACACGGAGGGCGCTCTGCACTTCGCCAAAGAAATCGGCATAGCCGGGCGTGTCCAGAAGGTTGAATTTTTTGTCCTGCCAGACGTGGCTCAAAACCGACGTGTTGATGGAAATCTGGCGTTCGATCTCGTCGTCATGGTAATCCGAAGCGGTATTGCCCCCCGCGATGGTGCCCATGCGCTTGACGGCGCCTGCATTGAACAGCATGGCCTCAGCCAGGGTGGTTTTGCCAACCGACCCGTGGCCGACCAGGGAGAAGGTGAGGATGTCTTCGGTCTTGAATTGGGGCATGGATGCTGCCCTTTAGCGCATGCCCCAATCAGCGGGAAAGGGCGGGCCTGCCAGCATCAACCTGTTACCCTGGCGGGCAGGGCGGATTCCGCAGGTCGGTGGCGCTCCAGATATTCCCGCAGTGCCGGCTTGATGTAAATTTCTCCCAGGTCCCTGCGAGCCAGCGTTTCTGCCAGCAGTCGCGTCCGCTGCTCGATAGGTGTGGACTTGTTGAGCACGATGAGTTCAGCGCCTTCAAGGAGACAGGTGCCGCCGTTGAACGGCCCCCGGTCAAGTATCACGGGCAGTCCCAGCCGGCTGGCCAGATCCTCCAACTGACGGTACCTTGTTTCAGGTCTGAGCAGGGCGCCGCTAGGGGGCATGCTAGAGCAGCTCCTCCCGACGGCTGGACTTGAGCCACTGGACAATCTCCTGAACCCGGTCGCTCTCGGACCTGGGCAATACAATGGTGGCATCATCCATGGCGACCACAATCAGGTTATCGGCGCCAATGACGGCGGTGAAGGGCCCCTCACTGACGATCAGGGAGTTGTGGGTATCCAGTGTGGTGACGTCCCCCTGCGTAACGTTCATGGAGCGGTCTTTGGGCAGCACATCATAGAGCGTGCGCCAGCTGCCCAAGTCGTTCCAATCGAACTGGGCCTCAACGGTGAACAGGTCGTCTGCATTTTCGAGGACGCCATAATCGATACTGATGGCATCCACATCAGGCCACACCCGGGCGAGCTGCTGCTCAAATTTCGGAGTGTCGATAAACTGCTCGATGCTCGCAAGTTTATTGTAGGTTGTGGGGAGATGCTGCGCCAGTTTCTCCAGAATGGTGCTGATCTGCCAGATGAATATGCCGCCGTTCCAGAGGTAATCGCCGCTCTCCAGAAACTCCCGGGCCGTATCCAGGTCGGGCTTTTCCGTGAAGCGGACCACGCGGTGGACGTCGCCATCGGTCTCCCGAGAGAACTGCACATAGCCGTAGGCGGTGGCCGGGCGGGTTGGCTGGATGCCCAATGTCACCAGGTTGGGCCCCTCGGCGGCTTTTTTTTGGGCGAGCTTGAGGGCGCTGCGAAATTGTTTCTGCTTGCGGATGAGATGATCGGCGGGAAACACGCCCATCAGGCCGTCGCCGAAGCGCTTGCGCAGAACGAATGCCGTCAGAGCAATGGCGGGTGCCGTGTTACGGCTGCTGGGCTCGACAATATAGTTTGCTGCCGGAATGTGATCACCCTCTGCCTTGATGCTGGAGATGATATCCGCAGAGGCGACGACGTAGAGCTTGTCGGAGCCCAGAGCCTTGCCCAGGCGCTGGGCTGTCTGTGCAAAGAGGGACTGGGAGTTGATGAGATGCAGAAGCTGCTTGGGGCGTTGGCGGCGGCTCTTGGGCCAGAAGCGGGTTCCCGCGCCCCCGGCCAAGATAACTGAGTGCATTTAATCCTTTCTCAATGCATGGCCCTGCAAGGGCAATACCAAAATTCGAGCCTTCAAGTTAATATCAATCCCATCCACTTCCCAGCGGGGCCGCACCTCCACCACCTGGGAGTGAAACCCGAACCGGGCGCTGCGGTGATAGGGCGTCCAGCGCCCACTATAATAGGGGAGCGGCTGCTCCCCGATGAGCTCGTGCCCGAACAGGGTGTAGAAACCTGGCGGGACATGATCAATTCGGTAGCGGCCCAAATGGGTGACCGTATGGCCGACTCGGCGGCCGGTCTGGGCCTCAAGGACTTCCACCACCACGCCCCCCGTCCCCCCCCGTCCCGCGATGGATCCCAGGATGCTGCCGGTAGAAGCTGGCGGCACAAATTCCAGCGCAATGGCCAGGAGGGAATCGGCCATGGTGTTGCCGGCCGCATCCGAGATTTGGTGGCCCGGGATGGTGACGCGGTTGTAGCGCTCCGGCTGGGGGACGTCCAACGTCAGCGTAAGGGGGGACACGCGGTTGAGGGCCACCTCGATGCCCTGCCGCGCCAGACTGTCAGCGCCCGTTACGTGGACCTTGAAGCCTGACCCTAAACGCACCGGTTCGGAAAACGTCAACCGCCCTCGCGCCGTCCCAAAACGTGGGTTTTCGCTGTCAGCGATGGGTTGGAGCCGGAGGGTGTTGCCCGGAACAGTCAGTGTGGGCGGTAAGGTGTCGGGCAGCTCCTGCGTGGGGACGGCAAGGGGAGCCAGAGCATAGGCCTCGCCCAACAGCGTCGTGCCCGCGCCCAAATCGATCGTGACAGAGTCTCCAGAGGGTGCTTCCGGCAGCAGATAGCCGTACAGGCCGGGCTTGTGAGTGGCAAAGACTGAGGCCGGCGGATGGGCGTCGCCGAAGGGGACATCAAAAGTGAGCTGCAGGTAGGAGTCGCTCACCCAATCGGCCGCAGCGATCTGGGGCAGCGCCAGCGGATTTGACCGGCGCATGGCAACGGAGAGGGTGTCGCCCCGGACCAGCAGTGAGTCGAAAGGAGGCAAAGCATAGGGGCGATAGTGCAGACCGGCGGGGAAATCTCCCAGCCCCCCCTCCACGGCGGCCAGGCGATAGTTGCCATCCGGCAGATAGGCGAAGGCGAAGCTGCCATCAACAGCGACCCCGAGGCTCTGAACCAGCACAAACTTATGGCGATCCGCGTCCGGATTCGAGCTGTCAGGAGGTGCCCCGATTCCATGCCATCTGAACAGTCCCACCTCCATAGGCCGGTCGGGATCGGCCCCGGCTACCTCACCGCGGATCAGGCCGGAAGGTATCGCACCGCCGGTACTGAATACGAACTGGTAGGCGCGGGGGATGGAATTGCGCTGGTAGTCGCGCAATTTTCGTTGCAGAGTGAGTACATAGACCCTGCCTGGTTGGTAGGGTTCGTCGGGTCTGATGATGAGCCGCCGGCCCCGAGCGAGTGATGAGAAACTGATGTCCGGAGCGAATTTTACGGCGCCGGGAACCGACAGGGGGTCCACCAACTCGTCAAGGGTGATGGTAATGACTTGCAGTGCGTCGAGTTGCTGGGTGCCGCTGGGCGGCTCGACCCGCACCACGCGGGGGCCCTGGGTATCAACGGGACCGCCGGTGGGACGCCCCTCGGCGGCGCAGCCCGGGAAGAAGCTGGCGGCGGCAGCGGTCCCCAGGGCGAACGTGAGGCGCATGGGCAAGCCGGGCATGGCAGTCGCGAAGTTGGGGCCTGAAGCCGCACGCCGCCAAGACTAATCCAGCGGCCGGCGGACAGCGCGCAGAGCTGTTCGCTGGCGGGCAAGATAATATTCCCCAACCGCCTTGAGACGGCACTATTTTGGACTGTTCGTCAACCCTGGTCAATCATCCAACCTTAGCGGAGCATCATGATACAGCTGCCGGTCTCTTACGGTCCCAGTTCACACGCCATCCACGCAGGGGAGGGGAACGACGATGTGGCCCGCGCTCACGTGGCCCCCATTTACCAAACTTCTGCGTTCGGTTTTGCCTCGGCGGAGGAGGGACGGCGGCAGTTCGCCGGTGAGGCGAAAGGCTACATCTACAGCCGATGGCATAATCCCACCATTGAGGTTGTTGAACGGAAAGTGGCCGCCTTGGAAGCTATGGACCTGCGCACGCGGTCCGGGGACGGCGAGCCGGTGAGCGTAGCGGGCATGGCCTTCTCGTCCGGCATGGCGGCCATCAGCTCGGTGCTGTACGCCCTTTTGCGGCCCGGAGACGTGGTCATCACCCACGGTGGCCTGTACGGCGGTACCACCGAACTGTTCCAGACCCTGCTGCCGCAAATGGGCGTTGACGTGCGGTGGGTGCCCATGCAGTCGGCTGAACAGCTGGATGCGGACATCAGGGGGCTGGCAGCGGCGGGGGCATCAGGCGGGCGTCCGGGCCTGGTGTATATTGAGACCCCTACCAACCCGGCCCTGGATCTGCGCGATATTGCCATGGTGGCGGAGGTGGCCCATGCCCATGGCCTCAAACTGGTGGCCGACAATACGTTTGCCACGCCCATCCTCCAACAGCCCCTGGCGCTGGGCGTCGATTTTGTGGTCCACAGTACGACGAAATACTTGAATGGCCACGGCACCATTATCGGAGGTATGGTGGTCTCGCCCCACGGCGAGTTTATCAGCGGCGACCTGTGGCACCACCGCAAGCTCCGGGGAGGCAACGCCAGCCCCTTCGACGCTTGGATTCTCAATCAGGGGTTGAAGACCCTGGCCCTGCGCATGGAACGACACTGCTCCAATGCGTTGGCCGTGGCCCGGTGGCTGGAGGCCCGTCATGAGGTTTCCGCAGTGCGCTACCCCGGCCTGGAATCGGACCCGTATCACGGGCTGGCCCGGAAGCAGATGAAGGGCTTTGGCGGAATGATTGCGTTCGAGCTTCAGGGTGGCTTGCAGGCCGGGGCGGCGCTTATGGACGCGGTGCGGCTATGTAGTTTGGCGGTCAGTCTGGGCACCGTGGATACGCTGATCTCGCACCCCGCTTCCATGACCCATTCCATGGTGCCGGCCGAGGAACGGATCAAGCATGGTATCACCGATGGGCTTGTGCGGCTATCGGTGGGTCTGGAGGATGTGGACGATATTTTGGACGATCTGGACCGTGCGTTAAAAAGGTCGGGGGCTTAGACGCCACCCGGTATGGAGAGGTCAACCGATACGTCGCCCAGATAGGTGCAAGACTCCGGCGATACGGCCAATTTGATGGCGTGGATGGCAACACCGGCGCTGTGGGCCTCCACCAGTGCGTGGCCCAGTTTTGGGTCTCGCTGCCACATGGGCCTGAAACTGTGGGCGTCATCGCGCTGGATGACAAACAGGATCATGGTTGCCTGGCCTTCACGGGCCAGTTGAGCCAGGTGGCGGGCATGACGGGCGCCTCGGGCGGTCACCGCATCCGGGAATTGGGCGACGCCCTGCTCTACAAAGGTAACAGACTTGACCTCCAGAAACAGCGAGTCGGCCCCCCGCCGCAGTTGAAAGTCGAAGCGGCTGTGTCCTTCGGTCACCTCCCGCCCAGCCAGTGACCAGTCCGCCAGGAAGGGCAAGCGGCGCTCCTCAAGCAGGAAGGCCACAAACCTGTTGGGCAGCAGGGTGTTGACGCTGACCCAACCGCCATCATCGGGGCGCCGCACCAGGTGGACGGTATAGGCGGTTTTGCGTGCCGGGCGAATAGTCTCCCACTTCTTATGGTACTGCACCCGGAGCGCCACACCGGGCAGCAGGAGCTCGGCCAACCGTCCCGGATCGGGCAGGTGGGCCGGGTGAACCTGGTCGTCTACCCTGATATGGGTCAGGAAGCGGTTGGGACGGTCCACAAAAGTGGCCGGCAGCAGATCCCAGGGCACGGGCATGGCGATATTGGATGTAGAACTGACCATCACACAGATCAATTGGGCGGCCAGAATTTAGTAAACTCACCCATGTATCGAGCATTCAGGTAGCCATGCTTCGGATGGCTGAGCAGGCGCATGCTTTGCGCCCTGAGACGGCGGACAGTCGGCCGGCGTGACGGGGACCTGAAGTCATGCCACTGGTGCCACCCTACATTCAGAGCCTGTCCCCGTACCAGGCCGGCAAACCGGCGGAGGAGCTGGCCCGGGAACTGGGGCTCGAGCGCATTGTGAAGTTGGCCTCCAACGAGAGCCCGCTGGGTCCCTCGCCCAAAGCGCTGGAGGCAGGCCAGCAGGCCCTGCGAGACGGCCACCGTTACCCCGACCCCGCCTCCCACGCGCTGCGTTCGGCCTTGGCAAAACACTTCCAGGTGCGGATGGAGAATATCGTCACCGGCGCCGGCAGCGAGGGGATCATGTCGGCCATCATGCGCACGTTTCTGCTGGACGACGATCAGTTGATCTCCGCCGAGGGCACTTTCATCGGCTTCCGTGTGCTGGCCAACGCCAGTGGCCGGACCACCCACTGGGTGCCCATGAATAACTATCGCTATGACCTGCCCCGGCTGGCTGACGCCATCAATGACTATACCAAGGTGGTCTACCTGGCCAATCCCGACAACCCCACGGGCACCTACTTTACGGTGGACGAGTTCGACGCCTTCATGCTGAAAGTGCCGGAGCGGGTGTTGGTGATCCTGGACGAGGCCTACTTCGAGTATGCCCGGGACCGGCCCGACTATCCTGATTCCCTGCATTACCGCTACGACAATGTGATCACGCTACGCACGTTCTCCAAGGCCTACGGGCTGGCGGGCCTGCGGGTTGGCTACGGCTTTGCCCACGACGAACTAATCAGCAACCTCATGAAGGTAAAACTGCCGTTCGAACCGTCACGCCCGGCGCAGGCTGCGGCCATCGGCGCACTGGGCGACGGCACCCATCTGGAGCGGACGCTGCAGACGAACCGGGACGGCATGGCCCAGCTGCTGCCGGTGCTGGAGCGTCATGGGCTATCGCCCATTGCCTCGGCGACGAATTTTTTCGCCCTTAGACTGCCCGCTGAGGCTGTGGCGGCCCGGCTGACGGAGGCCCTGCTGCACAGGGGGATCATCGTGCGGCACCTGGCCTCCTTCGGCTGGCCGATGCTGATACGGGTGACGATTGGTTTGCCCGAGGAAAATGAATACTTTAGCACCCAACTTCAGGAGGTCATGGCAACCATCAATGGCTGAGCCCTACAAACTCACCGGCGTGCACCACATCCAATACCTGGTGGGTAACGTTCTGCAGGCGGCGTATTACTACCAGCGTGCCTGGGGCTTCAAGGTGGTGGCCTATCAGGGGCTGGAGACCGGGGAGCGGGACCGGACCAGCGTGGTGCTGGGGCAGAACAAGATTCGCCTGGTGCTCACCGCGCCGCTGGGCCCGGACGGCGAGATCAACGATTTTCTGAACCGCCACGGTGATGGCATCAGCGACGTAGCCTTCGGCACCGACAACGCTGAAGCCGCCCACGCCTCGGCGGTGGCGGGCGGCGCCGTATCCGTCGCCGGACCCCAGAGACAGTCTGACGCGCACGGCCAGGTGGTCACCGCCACTATCCAGGCCTACGACAACGTGCGGCACACTTTCGTGCAGGCGGATGGTTATGCCGGTGCGTTCCTGCCGGGGTATGGCGACTATCCAGGACCGGATCTTTCCTCCGGCGACGTGGGACTGAAGGTAGTCGACCACGTGGTGCACAACATGCCGGACGGACGGATGGAGCCGCTGGTGGAGTTCTATCAGGACGCGTTGGGCATGCACCGCTTCTGGACCGTGGACGACAAGGACATACGCACCGAGTTCAGCGCGTTGCGCTCCATCGTGGTGGCCAATGATAATGAGTTGGTCAAGATGCCGGTGAACGAACCGGCGGAGGGGCTCAAGAAGAGCCAGATTCAGGAATTTATCGACTTCAACATTGACGCCGGCGTCCAGCATGTGGCCATGCTCACGGGTGATATCATCGCCACCATTACCCGGCTGAGGGCCAACGGCGTGGACTTTCTGGAGGTGCCCGAATCCTACTACGAAGAGCTGCCGGACCGGGTGGGCGTGCTAGAGGAAGACCTGGAGACTTTGCGGAAGCTGCGCATCATGGTGGACCGGGACGATGACGGCTACCTGCTGCAGCTGTTCACCATGCCGGTGCAAGGCAGGCCGACGTTTTTCTTTGAGGTCATTCAGCGCAAGGGCAGCCGCTCGTTCGGCAAGGGGAATTTCAAAGCGCTGTTTAAGGCCCTTGAGCGGGAGCAGGAAAGGCGGGGAAATCTATAGGCCTTCAGTAATAGTGGTCTGCCCCAGGGGAAGAACGCACTAATGGCCTACTATATCCAGCGCGGCGAGATACCCCCAAAACGGCACACCCAGTTCCGTGGGGCTGACGGCGCCTTGCGCTACGAGGAGCTTGTCAGCCGCCAGGGGTTTTCCGGCGTCTACAGCAACCTCTACCACCTGCATATGGCCAGCCGCATGACCGCGGTGGGGGAATTCCAGGCCGTAGCGCGTGAGGCGGCGGCCGAGACCCACCGCCACCGTCATCTGCGCACCGCCAACGTGACCAGCTCCGGGGATGCGATTTCCAGCCGGAGGCTCCTCATGTTCAACGCCGACGTCGCCATCTACAAGGCCCATGTGGATCAGAGCATGACCACCTTTTACCGCAACGGCCACGGTGACGAGCTCCTGTTCGTCCATACCGGGCGCGGCACGCTGCACACCAATCTGGGGCGGCTCGACTACGACGAGGGGGACTACCTGGTGATTCCGCGGGGGATCATCTGGCAGCTGCAGGTGGAGCAGCCCACCCGATTTCTGGTGCTGGAGAGCCGCGGGCCGGTGGAGACACCCGACCGTTACCGCAACAAGCACGGGCAGCTGCTGGAGACCTCGCCCTACTGCGAGCGCGACATACGGACGCCGGAATTCGTTCCAGCCATCGATGAAGAGGGCGAGTTCCCGGTGCTGGTGGCGCTCACCGGAGGCACTCAGGAATACATCTATGCGCAGCACCCCTTTGATGTGGTGGGCTGGGACGGGCTCAACTATCCGTGGGCATTCAACATCGGCGATTTCGAGCCCATCACCGGTCGCATCCACCAGCCGCCGCCGGTGCACCAGACATTTCAGGCCGCCGGGCTGGTGATCTGCTCGTTCGTGCCGCGACTGTTCGACTACCATCCCGATGCGATCCCGGCTCCCTATTACCACAGCAACGTGGAGTCGGACGAGATTATCTTCTACAGCCGGGGGGAGTTCATGAGCCGCAAGGGGATCGAGGAGGAATCCATCACCCTGCATCCGGCGGGACTGCCCCACGGGCCACAGCCGGGGATGTACGAGGGCTCCATCGGCAAGCGGGAAACCAGCGAACTGGCAGTCATGGTTGACACGTTCGCACCCCTGGAGCTGGCCCCGGCAGCGCTGGAGGTGGATGACCCGGACTACCCGCTGTCTTGGCTGGGTTGATGGAGCTGTTGCGGGCAGGCCCGGGGGTCTAGCCGGTGAAGCTGATCACCTTTGAGCAGGCTGGGCAGCCCCGGTTGGGAGCGCTGCACGATGGCGCGGTAGTAGACTTGGCTCTGGCAGCGGCGGACCACGGGACGACCCTGCCGGGAGACATGCTCGCGTTCCTGGCCCTTGAGGGGACAGGCATGGACTTGGCCCGGGAAGTGTTGTCGCAAGTTGATCCGGGCGCAACCTATGCTCAGCCCCTGTCTGCGGTGAAATTGCTGGCGCCGGTGCCGCACCCGCCCTCCATGCGGGACGCCTACGCCTTTCGCCAACACGTTGAGACGGCGCGCCGCAACCGTGGGCTGGACATGATCCCCGAGTTCGACCAGTTCCCCGTGTTCTATTTCAGCAACCACAATGCCGTCCATGGGCCCGGCCCTGTGCAGGTGCGGCCCCGCCACATGGAGCGCCTGGACTTCGAGCTGGAGTGCGCCGCCGTCATCGGCAAGAGCGGCAGGGACATTCCCGCCGACCAGGCGGACGAACATATTGCCGGTTTCACCATCATGAACGACCTGTCGGCCCGCACCTGGCAGATGGAGGAGATGAAGCTCAACCTGGGGCCGGCCAAAGGGAAAGACTTCGCCACGGCCATCGGTCCCTGGCTGGTGACCCGGGACGAGCTGGCCGACCAGCGAATTCCCGGCGATGAGGGCGAGCGGTTCGACCTGGAGATGACCGCCCGGGTCAACGGCGCAAAAGTCTCCCGCGACAGCCTGAAAAATATGAGCTGGACCTTCGCCCAGATCATCGAGCGGGCCAGCTACGGTGTGGACCTGTATCCCGGCGACGTCATCGGCTCGGGCACCTGCGGCACCGGCTGCTTTCTGGAACTGAACGGCAGCGGCATCACCGATAATCAGTGGCTGCAGGACGGCGATACCGTGGAACTGGCCATCGAGCGATTGGGGGTACTGTCGAACACGATAGTCCAGGCGAATGAGTCCGAAGTCCTGGGTCCTGAGTCATGAACCCCACGATGTAGGGGGGGGATAGTTTATTGGGTTCATTTGATCGTTTTGAGGACATCGAAGCCTGGCAAAAAGGGCGCGAACTGGTAAGAGTGGTCTACGAAGTTTCGACACGCGGTGAGTTTTCAAAGGATTTTGGGCTAAGAGACCAGATTCGCCGAGCCGGTGTCTCGGTTGTTTCTAATATTGCCGAAGGCTTGGAACGAGGAGGCGATAGAGAGTTTATCCAATTCTTATCGATAGCCAAAGGCTCGGCGGGCGAGGTCAAAGCCCAGTTGTATGTGGCCTTTGATCAAGGCTACATGACGCGTATAGAATTTGACAAGATTGTGACCCTTGCAGACGAAACAAGGCGTCTAATCAGGGGACTTATTGGATATTTGAAACAGTCCGATCATAAAGGTCCGAAGTTTCACTAAACCCAGGACCCAGGACTCAGGACTCTTTGCACTAATGCCATTCAGAGAATTTGACCCCGAAGACATGTCCCTGCGGGACCGCCACCAGCTGCTCATCGGAGGGGTGGGTCCCCGGCCCATCGCTCTGGTTGGTACGCTGGGCAAGGATGGGTCCGCCAATCTGGCGCCGTTCAGCTTCTCCAACGCCTTCAGTTCCAATCCCCCCTACGTCGGCTTCTCACCGTCTTACCGGGGCTCCGACGCCAGCACCAAGGACACCCTGCGCAACGTGCTGGACACCGGCGAGTTCACCGTGTCGGTGGTGAGCTATCCCATGGTGCAGCAGATGAACCTGGCGTCGGGGGAGTACCCGCCGGACGTGGACGAGTTCGAGGTGGCGGGTTTCACCAAGCTGCCGGGCAGCCAGGTGGCGGCGCCGGGTGTG
>JADFSS010000034.1 GCA_022560655.1 Candidatus Neomarinimicrobiota bacterium | reverse complement strand
TTTCTATTGCGAGTGTTCAAAATTGTGCCCAAACCGTTACGTGATTATGTCTATAAAGTATTCGCGAGCAACCGCTACCAGCTGTTTGGCAAAAGAGCTGTGTGCATGATTCCCACCCCAGATGTACGGAGTAGATTTATCGGTGCTGAAACCGAGCCGGGCCGGCAACCGGCGCTCACTTCGTGAGCTGGACCGCCGGTTTGTGGATGCTGTGGTGAAGGTACTGGGGGCACAATGAGTAAGGTCGTGGCTAACCACCGCATGGCAACCTTTTTGGCTGGCCGAAAGTCAATAGGACAGTGCAAGGTGGCAAGCCGCCCGGGAGGAGTGCGGGCAATGTGCCTTGCCCTTTTTGAAAATTCCACAGGAGTCCGCATGTCTAGCACCTTAGGATTGAAACGGTTCCTGCCCATTTTGCTGTTGGTAAGTGGGGTGTCCCTCACCGCCGGTGAAAAGGTCTATCGTTACGAAGCCGACCTGACGAGGGTGGTGCTGGACCGCTACAAGGTGATTCTGGACGCCTCTGATTTTGCTCCGGAGACGGGCGGCGAGGAGCTCGCGTTTCTATTTCCCAGGATGATCCCGGGCACCTACAGGGTCGCAGACTATGGCAAATATATCAAAAGACTGCGGGCCTTTGATGCCGACGGCAAACGTCTCAGGGTCAGGCGGAGGGGCAAGAATGCATTCATGATCAAGCATGCCCAGCGCTTAGCGACCATCTCCTACTGGGTCGCCGATACCTGGGACGCCCGCCTGGTGCGTAACCGGGTCATGCCCATGGCAGGGACGAACGGCGATGCCGGCCGGAACTTCGTGGTAAATGCGGCGGGTGTTTTCGGCTATTTCCGTGGAGAGGAGCTCAATCCTGTGGAGGCTACCTTCAAGCGGCCCGCCGCACTCTACGCCCAGACCGTGCTGCCCAGGCAGGAGCTGGGCGGGGATATGATTCGGTTTCGTGCGAAAGACTATCACCACCTGATCGATTCGCCCATCATGTTCAGCGTAGCCGACACGCTGAGCTTCAGAGTACGCAACACCAGGGCGCTTATCGGTGTCGATTCGAAGATTCGGCGCGTAGGAAAAGCGCAGCAATACTATGATGTCATCGGACCCTCAATGGAGGCCGTGGGCGATTTTCTCGATTCTCTTCCGGCGGACAACTACAGTTTTATCATCTATGAGATGGACGCCCACGCCCTGGGTGAAATAGCATCCCATCCGCGCTTTCAGCTCCTCCGGGTCTTGTGGTTCATCCTGAAAAACAAGACTATTCTGGGGTCGGGCGCCCTGGAGCATAAAACCTCGTCCTTCTACTTTTTCCCTGATTTTGGTGCCAATCAGGATCGTGTGATCGAGCGGCTAATGCCCTCAACGGCGACACACGAGTTTATGCATATTATCACGCCCTTGACCCTCCACAGCCAACAGGTAGGCAACTTTGACTATGAAAACCCCGTCATGTCGAAGCATATCTGGCTGTATGAAGGGGTGACTGAATATTTCGCCAAGCTGATCCCGGTGAGGGGTGGGCTGGTTGCGCCCAAAGATTTCCTGATTCGAGATATCCGGCCGAAAATCAGGCGTGCCGAAAAATTTCCCAATGAGGAGCTAACCTTTCTTGAGTATTCGGAAAATATACTTGAGCGGAAAAATCGAAAACTCTATCGTATCGCCGTGCAGGAGCGGGGGGCCATCCTGGGGATGCTGCTGGATATCGAAATTATTCGTCTTACGGATGGAGCGAAAACGCTCATCGACGTGCTGCGGGAGCTCTCCGCCAAGTATGGAGTGGATCGCTCTTTCGATGAGAATACCTTCATTGCCGAGTTTGTCTCCCACGTCCATCCTGATTTGCAGTCCTTCTTCGACCGCACCATCGGCGGCCATGAGGAGCTGCCCTATGCCGAGATACTTGACCATGTTGGCATAAAATATACGGCCGAGGTAACCGAGCCCCGACCCAAGAACCTGGTGACGGACAACGATGTAAAGGCCAAGCGCAATATTATCGGTGCCCTCATTATCAGGAAAGTGGGCCGGGAGGTCCAAGGGGACCTGCAGAAGGGGGACATCATTGACCCGCGCTTCAACCGGCGACTCATGTATGATGCTTTCGCCAACTATGTTCCCAAGGGTACCGTCGTCGACCTCCCTCTTATTCGCGACGGCGAGAAGATCACCGTTCCCATGACGGTGGAATACCACGAGAAGGAACGGACCCACAAGCTCACCATCAGCGCCGCGATGACCGCTCAGCAGGCCCGGTACTACCAGCGATGGCTGGGTCAGGCGCCACCCGTGGCCGAGGATTAGCGCGGAGCGATCAGCCTGCCGTCATCCAGCGATGAAGCCCCCGGCCATCCGGTCAGGGGGCCTTTTTTTGGTGGTGCCGTGAGCCCTTAGCCGCGCATGACCTTAGCCGCCGCCCAGCCCACCAAAATCAGTACCCCCAGCACCAGCAAGGGGTGGCCGCTGCCATAGGTTGAGACCGGGAAGTGGCTGCTGATCATGATGAAGACCATGGGCACGGACAGGTAGGTGTTATGCTTTGTGGCGCGGCGGGCGCGGGCGGCCAGGGCGGGGTCCTGCCGGCCCTCACCCCTGGCAGGCCTCGATGTGCCGGACTCGCCGAGACGGTTACGCCCAGGGTCTACGGCGAGTCCGGCCAGCATCGTGCGCTGGGCAGGTAGGATGCGTCCCCAGACATTGGCGGTCATGATGGTGCCGAAGAGGGCGCCGATGTGGATGTATACGCCGCGGCCGCTGTAAACCCCTTCCAGGGCGTAGGCCAGTGCCACCACCAGCAAGAACGAGGCGGTCACCGCCACGGACTCGTAGCGGCCCAGGGGGGAGCGCCACAACAGATCGTAAACGGCCGTGCCCCCTACCAGCACGCCCAGGCCCAGACCGATGGCCGCGGCCGTGCTCAGCTCCGAGTCAGCGTTCAGCAGGGCGCCGCCGAAGTAGTAGACCATGAACAGCAGCAGCATGCCGCTGAGCCAGGTGAGGACCGACTCCCACTTGAACCAGTGCAGGGTGCGGGGCATCACCTCGGGCACGGTCTGCTTCTGTACCAGGTAGAAGCCGCCGCTGTGCACCATCCAGAGTTCGCCGGCCACGTTGGGTTTGGCGGCGGGATTGTCGGGGGGCGCGAGCCGGCGCTCCAGCCAGTTGAACAGGTAGGTCTGTCCGATCCAAGTGATGCCCAGAATGACGTGGAACCAGCGGGCAGCCAAGTGCAGCCAGTCGGCGAGGTTCA
Source organism: Candidatus Neomarinimicrobiota bacterium (assembly GCA_022560655.1). Classification (NCBI taxonomy): domain Bacteria; kingdom Pseudomonadati; phylum Fidelibacterota; species Fidelibacterota bacterium. The sequence goes on along the minus strand of JADFSS010000034.1, from coordinate 19,864 downwards.
GGTCCACGGGCGTACCTCGGGGTTGGGGTGAGGGGTAGCGGCGGCCACGGTCAGCTGCCCCGGTAGGTGGTGTAGCCGAAGGGGCTTAACAGGAGGGGGACGTGCACATGCTCCTGGGGCGACCGGATGGTGAACACCACGGGTATCGCGGTGAAGAGGCTGTCCACCTGCCGGGCCTGGAAGTAGGCCGCCACCTGGAAGGTGAGGCGGTAGGTGCCGGGGGCAAGGGTGGACTGGCCGGCCAGCAGCGAGGCGCTGCGCCCGTCGGCGTCGGTGGTGCTTTCAGCGAGGGGCTGCCACTGCTCGGCGTCGTCGAGCCGGGCCAGCTGGATGGCGATGCCCGCGGCGGGACGCCCGGCGGCGGTGTCCAGCACATGGGTGGTGAGTGGGCTTGGCATGGGGCGGTCCTCCGGGTGGTCGGTTGGCGAAATGGGCGTGGTCCGAATGTGGCGTCGTCGCCCTCAGCGGCGGTCCATAATGGTCTTGAAAGAGCGAGTGCGGATGTCGTCCAGCGACAGGCCGGTAGCCGCCACCTCCTTCTCGGTGAGGGCGCCACAGCCGATGCCGCGCAGGAAGTAGTTGAGCAGGGCCTGCCCCGTGGCGGCGTCGTCAAACACGTTGCCCACCAAAGTGGCCTTGGCGGCCATGTCGATAAAGGTGCGCAGGCGCAGCGAAGCGGCCTCCAACCCCTGCAGGAAAAAGGTGTAAAGCGCCCCGTAGCGGATGGGCAGCTGGGCGGGGTGCAGGTCCCAGCCCTGGTAGAAGCCGTTCTGCAGGGAATGCTGAATGTGGTCAAAACCCAGTTTCCAGCCGTGGTGCACCGCCGCGCGATTTTCCTGCGCCTGGCGATCGGTGAGGGGCTGGTTTTGGGTGGCCCTGTGGGGCGGGACGGGCATGATATTGGTGGCGCCATCGGACAGGCGGATGCTGGTGCCGGCAAAGGCCAGTTGCATCATATGTCGGGCAACATCGCAGGCCGGGTGGGTCATGCTCTGATAGGCCGCTGTAATGTCGATGGAGGCGGTGTAGTCGTAGACGCCGAAGTGGGCGGCCACGCAGCGGCCTTCCGCCGCCATGGCCAGCAGCGGCAGGGCCGACTCGCCGCGATGATTGAGGATGGACTGGGTGGTCTCCACCATCAGCTCCAACCTGAGGGCGTCAGCGGGGAGGGCGGTTTCCGACTCGAGAATCTTGAACAGGTCGACGAGGGCGGCCACCTGCTCGGGGGTCGTTATCTTGGGCAGGGTAACGACAAAATTGGCGGGCAGTTTGCCGCCGGAGCCCGCCGCCAGAGTGGTCACGAAAATGTCCAGGGTGCGGACGGCCCGGACTTTTAATTCCTCGGTAAACGGTTTGATACGGATGCCGATGAAGGGGGGCAGGGAGCCGGCCGACATGCCCTGCAGCAGCTCCCCAGCCGCGGCGGCGGCGTGCTCGTCCTCCTCGCTGTCAGGCCGGTTGCCGTAGCCGTCCTCGAAGTCGATGCGGAAGTCTTCCACCGGCTCGCGCTGAAGTTTTTCAATCACTCGCTGGTAAACGCTGTAAGCCAGGGTGGCCGGGTTGGCGGCATCGAGAGGCTGGTCCCCGACGCCCGCAAGGCCATCGGCCAGTGCGGCAATCTCGTGCTGAGATGTGGGTAGCTGCTGCCAGCCGGGAATCTGCAGGATGCCGGCAAAGTCCACGAAAGTCGGGGCGTATTCGGTGAGCTGCTTCAGCGCGGCGGCGCCCATTTTCTGGGCTGTCCCGGCCTTGAAGATGTGGGCCCCGCCATAGACGGTGTGGACGGCCTGGCGGTCGCCCGAGTCCCCGGGATAGAGCGCAGCCAACGCCCGGTTGGAATCCCGGAGCCGCTTCATGATGCCTTGGGTCAGGCCTGGTGTGAACGAGGTTTGCATAGCTGCGTCCTGTTGCTTAGATACGGATGAGTTTGCGCAATCGCAGGCGGGTGATTTCGAGCTGCTCACGCGCGGCGATCTGCAGTTCGGTGTCCGGGTCGTTGACCAGCCGCTCCTTGAGATTGGCCAGCAGCTGGCCGGCACTTTTGCCGGTGGCCGACACGATATAGATGTAGCCGAAGCGGTCCTGGTAGCGACGGTTGCCGGCGGCCAGCTCCGCCAGCGTGCCGTCGGATGCGGCGGCGACACCGCGCTGCTCTCCCGCAGCCCAACGGCCGGTCGCCGGGAAACGGGTTCGCTGGCTGTCCACGGCACCGATTTTGGGGTGCTGGGCGAAGGCTTCCAGCCAGTCATCCGGTGAGAGCCGCTCCCAGATGGTCCCAGCGGCCTGGAGCAACTGCTCCTCATCCGCAAAGGGCCGCAGCGCCAGCATCTGGTCCGACCACTTTTGGGACCCGCAGCAGGTGAGGAACTTACGGCGGGCCGCCTCAGGAGCGGCGCGATTGATGCTGTCCGGGCCTTGCAGCACGTGGTTGCCTACGTGGCGGGCAGCGCGGGAGGGTTGCTGGTGAGTTTTGGTAAGCCCAAGGCCCTGAGCCGTGCGATACCGCCATCGGGGTAGATATTCAGCCGCAGATGGGTACTGTCGCCGATGTCAGCCAGTACGGAGGTGAACTCATGTCGGCTGTGGCCGGTGAGTCTGGATTTGGGGAGCAGCTCGCGCCAGGCGACCGCCGCGCTGTCAAAGGCCTGGTCGTCCGTGTCCGGCTGAAAGCAGCCCTCGAGCGAGCACTGGTCGGGATAGTTGCCCTTGAAATGGGTGGTCTCCACGACCACCTTTTCGATGGTGCCTGGACGGCCCAGCCTGATAATGGTCCAATCGTGACCGGGTCCGCGCCGCCGTTTCGTCTCCCAGCCGTCGCCCATATTCAGGGCTGGCCCCGGCATGATCAGGTTTTGCATGGTGCTGAAAAACATATCGCTGCAGTCCAGGGCCAGGCCGCCGTGCTCCACGGCCGCGAGGTCGATAACCGTGCCCGCAGCATAGCTGGCCCAGTCCGGCGCGACCATGCCGTACGTGCGGAGGCGGGCGACGCCTCCGTCGGGGTAAATGTTGAGGCGCACGTGGGTCCAACGCTGGTCATCATCAAGGGGGAACATGTTCTGCAGATCCGGAGCCAGGGGCGACCTGGGCAGGATTTCGACCCACTGTGCCCCGGTGGGGAGGGACCCGGTGGGGTCACCGACGCCGGCATCCAGGGATGCGTGGGTCGGATGGTTGCCAAGAAAGTGGTGGGTGTCGATGTTGACGCTGCGGATAATGCCGGGCAGCCCCAGCCGGATCACGCACCAGTCGTGGCCGGGGGTCCGCCGCCGGCGGGTTTCCCAGCCGTCCATCCACTTGCCACGGTCGGTGTATTCGTCGGGTTTGGATATGCCCCGACCGGGCTTGAGGAGGTTTTCCTTGGGGGCAAAAAACTCATCGTTGGCCTCCAGCGCCCGGCCGCCCAAGCGCTCGGCTGCCAGGTCAATGAGTCCCGCGAATGGAGCCGGAGCGGTCATGTCAGGCCACCTGGTGCTTGGAAGCCCGATAGAGCACCTCACCGCGGGGCGATCCCAAGAACTGCCCCGGGTCGTAGATTTTTGAGCCTCGCAAGTAGGTCTGCTCGACCACGCCGTAGAGGGTTTCCCCCTCGTAGGGGGTGGTGGGATGCCGGTGCAGCAACCCATCGGGAGTGGGGGTCAGGGTGGTCTCCGGGTCCCAGACGGTGAGGTCGGCGTCAAAGCCGGGGGCCAGCCGGCCCTTGCGGTGGTCCATCCCGATGAGTTTTGCGGGGCGGCTGCACATCCACCGGGCCACATGCTCAATGGCAAAGCCGCGCTGGCGGGCTTCGGTCCAGACGACGGGCAGGGTGAGTTGCAGCGACGCGATGCCACCCCAGGCCGCTTGGAAGTCACCCTGTTCCATGCGCTTGAGCGCCGGCAGGCAGGGCGAATGGTCTGAGACAATGAAATCGATGGTGCCCTCCTCAAGGGCTTGCCACAGCAGCTCACGGTTTTGCCGGCCACGTATGGGCGGGGCGCACTTGAAACGGGTATCGCCAGCAGGGATCTGCTCAGCGGTAAAGTGCAGGTAGTGCGGGCAGGTCTCCACCGTCAACGGAAGGCCGTCCTGGCGGGCCTGCCGGAGGGCCTCCAGGGCACTGGCCGAAGAGAGGTGGACGATGTGCACCGGGCAGGAAAACTCCCGGCACAACCGGATCATGAGCTCCACAGCGCGGAGCTCCCACTCATCGGGCCTGGAGGCCAGGTAGTCCGCGTAGCGCGGCCAGGGACCGCGGCCCTCCGGGCCGGTGGCCAGTTCGGCGTGCACCAGCACGGGTAAGCCGCCGGGGGCGAGCAGGGCCAGCGCCAGGCGCAAGTTTGATTCGTCCATGGCGGGGAACTCATCGATGCCTGAAGGAGCGAGAAAAGCCTTGAACCCCAGCACGGCGGCGTCAACCAGGGATTCCAGGTCCGGGAGGTTGTCGGGAACCAACCCCCCGTAGAACCCGCAGTCCACCCACAGTTGGCCCCGCGCGGCTTCGATTTTTTGGTGCAGCGCCGCCGCGGTGGTGGTGACGGGAACGCAGTTCAGCGGCATATCGGCCAGCGTGGTGATGCCGCCGGCCGCGGCCGCCCGGGTGGCCGATTCGAAGCCTTCCCAAGCGGTGCGGCCCGGTTCATTGATGTGCACGTGACTGTCCACCAGTCCGGGCATGACCACGCGCTCGCCGACGTCGTCCAGCGGGACGCCCGCGGGCACCGCGTCGCGCCCAACCACGTCGAGAATGCGGCCCTGGGCAATGAGCACGGCCCCGTCGCGGAGGCCGCCCGCAGCCAGAACCCGCCGGCTGCTGAGGGCCCATTCAGGCCGGTCTCGGCTGTTCAGGCCGCCGCCTCCAAGGGCCGCGACGCCGGAACGCTGGGCGTACCCAGCTCCTCAGCGATGATCTGGGCTGCGACGCTGACGGCGATTTCGGCGGGTGTGTGGCTCTGGATGGGCAGCCCCACGGGGGCGCGCAGGTTGGGATACTTCGCTGGGTCGAGACGTTGCCCCTCAAGTCGCTCGAAAATTGCGGCCAGCTTGGCCCGGCTGCCCATGACGCCGATAAAGGGAAACGGCAGGGGCAGTGCGCCGGCCAGTCCACTTACATCGGAAGGCATATCGGTGGTCATGATGACCACCGGGGTGAGCTGCGGGAAGGATATCAAAGGCCCCGCCGCACGGTAGTCCGGAACCACCTGCACCGACGTGGCCCACACATTTTGTTGCAGCGGCTGAACCGCCGCCCGCGTTTCGAACACGGTGACGACAAAGCCCAGCAGGCTCATGACCTGTGACAGGGCCAGCGAGCAGTGGCCGCCCCCGATGATGGCGATCCGCCGCATATTGAGGAGCTGCTCGCGGTAAGTCCAGCTGTCGCCGTCCCGTGTCAGGGAGAAGGGGGCGCTGTGGGGATCGTAGTCCGCCGGGTCGACGGTGAGGCCGCGGCGACTGATGGTGAGCGACCCTGGCGCGTCGCGCTCCGTGAGGTGGGCAGCCGCCGAAATGGCGTCCGCATCCGATTGGGGACGGCACAGATAATAGAGATTGGTCTGGCTGCCGGCGCAGATCATGCCCGATTTTTCTCCGTCACCTTTGGCGGTGTGCGACAGGGTTTGGATTTCAGGGGTGAAGTCAGCCTGCTGCAGGATGGCGCCGGCGCGCTCAATAAGACGGTGCTCCATGATGCCGCCGCCGATGGTGCCCATCATGGTGTGCTGCTCGGAAACCAGCAAGCGCGCGCCGGTGGTGCCCGGCGAGTGGCGGGTATGCTCGGCGACCAGGGCCAGAAAGACCTTCTCACCGCCCTGCAGGAGCCGCGCCAATGTGTTCCAGAACTCAATCATGGCAGCCGGCGGGCGGGTGTACCCTTCATCCAGCGACCTGCTTCTGTTTGGTGCTCAGCCGGCCATCGGTCGCACGAGCAAGATCCGGGGCCGGGGCGGTTTCGGCGTGCAGAGCCATCAGGACGCGCTCGGGCGTGAGGGGCGCGGTGAAGGGTAAGCTTTCGTCGGGCCGAAAGGCACGCATGGCGTGGCGCAGAGCGAAGAAGACCCCAATTCCGTACATCAGGGGCGGCTCGCCAACGGCCTTGGAACCGAAGGGGCCGAGGGAGCTATCGGCATCGGTGAGGAATTTGATATGAATGTCATCGGGCATGAAGTAGGCGTCGGGCACCTTGTACGTGGCCAGGGCGTGGGACAGCAGTTGGCCCTCGTCGCTATACTGCAGGTCCTCCATGGTCATCCAACCCAGACCCTGGGCCAGACCACCCTCGATCTGCCCGCGATCGACCCGTTCATTGATGGGACGGCCCAGATCGTGCACAATCCTGACAGCGTCCACCTCGTAAGTGCCTCTGAGGCAATCCAGCGTCACCTCGACGATGGCCGCCCCGCAGACATGGTAAGCGAACAGGTCACCGCTCAGCGCGGTCGCGTCCCGCCAGATGCCCGGTGTGGCGAAAAAGGCGTGGGCGGAAAGGGCCACGCGCCGGCGGTAGGCCGCCAGCACCAGGCGCTCCCAGGACCAGCCGGTCGCCTGCCCATTGTAGAGCACCTGTCCGTTCTCGATGACGATATTCGCGGGCTCGGCCTTGTGGAGTTCCTCTGCAGCGACGGTTTTGAGGCGCTCCACGATCTGATTGGCGGCCAACAGCGTGGCATTGCCGTTGAGCAGGGTGGTGGAGCTGGCCGCGCTGGGCGACATGTTCGCCACCCGCGTCGTGTTCGTGCTTTCCACCCGGACCTTTTCAGGCCGGACGCCCAACGCCCTGGCAGCGATCATCGTCAAGTTGGTGGAGAGCCCCTGGCCCATCTCTACGCCACCGGTGGAAAGCCCCACACTGCCATCGGTATAGACGTGCACCAGGGCGCTGGCCTGGTTCATATGGGTGGTGGTAAAGGAGATGCCGAACGCCACCGGCATGACGGCCACGCCCTTCTTGACCTCGAAATGCGCGTCGTTGAAGCTGTCGACCGCCCGCCGGATGCTGTTCAAATTGTAGCTGCTCTCCAGCTCGTCCCAGGCGCGCCGGGCGTGATCGTTGGCGACCCGCTGGCCGAAGGGGAACGAGTCGCCGGGTTTTATGAGATTCCTGCGCTGGAGCTCCTCCCGCGGCCGGCCCAGTTGCTCGGCCGCCTTGGCAATGGCGGCTTCAATGACGAACATGCCCTGGGGGCCGCCAAAGCCGCGAAAGGCGGTGTTGGGGGGCAGGTTGGTGCGGCAGCAGGCGCCATTGAGCTGCACATTGGGGATGAAGTAACTGTTGGTGCCGTGCAGCAGTGTACGCTCCAGCACGGCTGGGGACAGGTCCACCAGGGCCCCGGAATTCTGGTAATGCCAGGCCTCGTAGGCCACGAACTTGCCGTCGCGGGTCAAGCCCAGTTTGAAGTCCGACTGGTAGGGATGCCGCTTCCCGGTCATGCGCATGTCCTCGGCCCGATTGAGCACCAGCTCCACGGGACGGCCCGTGTGCCAGGCACCCAGCGCAGCCAGGCAGGCCCAGACGGTGGCCTGGTCCTCCTTGCCGCCGAAGGCGCCGCCCAGCCGGGTCACGTCGACCTCAATGCGGTGCATGGGCACGCCCAGCATGCCGGCCACCACCTTCTGTGCCGCGTGGGGGGCCTGGGTGGAGGCGTGAATGCGCAGGCGCTGCCCTTCCAGCGGGATGGCCCGGGAGCGCTGGGTCTCCAGGTAGACGTGATCCTGGCCCCCCAGGTCGCAGCTGCCCTCGACCACGAGGTCGCACTGGCCCCAAGCAGCCTCCACGTCGCCCAGCGAAATGGTCTTGGGTGTGCCGATGAGCTCGCCGGCGCGGTAGGCCTCGCGGGGGTCGGTGATGGCAGGCAGCTCGTCCACCTCCAAGCTGATGAGCCGGGCGCCACGGCGGGCCAAACCCGGGTTTTGGGCCACCACCACGGCCACCGGCTGGCCCGCGTAGCAGACAGTGTTTTCAGCCAGGATGGGCTCATCGGGAATGCGAGGGTCCAGCAGGTTGTTGCCGGGGATATTTTTGGCCGATAGCACGGCTACCACGCCATCCAGGCCGCGGGCCGCATCCAGCTGCAACGCCTTGATGCGCCCATGGGCCACGGGAGAAGCAAACACGGCTGCGTGGAGCAGGCCGGCCGGCGGGGGCGTGTCGTCTACGTACTGGGAGGTACCCCGGGTGTGGGCCGGGGCATCGATGTTATGCATAAAAGGCCCTGACGCTGATCTCCTGGGGAAAAAGTGTGGCGAACTGGGCGATCATCAACTGCCGCACCAACAGCCGCTTATAGTCAGCGCTGCCGCGAATGTCGCTGATGGGAGCCGCTTCCTCCTGGGCAGCACGAATGCCGCCCTGAACGGTCTCCACCGAAACCGGTTTGCCGGTGAGGTACTGCCCGGTCTGCAGCATGAACAGCGGGATGGGCGCCACCCCGCCCACGGCCAGCCCGACGTCCGTCATGACGCCGTCGGCGGTGGTCACCGACAGGGCGCAGTTGACGCTGGCGATGTCGAGGTACTTGCGTTTGGAGACCTTCTCGAAGTGGAAGCGGTTATCCGCGGGTGGGACCGGCAGTACGATCTCGATAAGTAGTTCGTCAGGCGCCCGGTCCATGTCTTTGTAGCCCCTGTAAAATGACCGCAGTGAGACCGTGCGGTGGGTGTCGCCTCGCCGGAGCACCAGCCGGGCATCCAGTGCCAGCAGCATGATGGTCAGGTCGCCAATGGGAGAAGCATTCATGATGTTTCCGCCCAGGGTGGCGCGGTTACGGATTTGCCATGAGGCGATGAGCCGGCTGGCCGCTTCCACGTCGGGCCACAGGCCGAGGATGTGGGGGTCGTGGCTAAACTCTTCGAACGTGGTGAGGGCGCCCACCTTCACGTGGTTATTTTCCCGGACGATGCCCCTCAAGTTGGGGCGCAGGTTCAGGACATCAATTTGGGCGTCGGTGACCCGATAGTCCTCCTGGACATAGAGGTCGGTGCCACCGGCCATGAAATAGTCCGGGACGGGCGGGCCGTCGGGCCGCTCGGCGGCGGGCAGGTTGCGCAGGCGTTCCGGGATACCGCCGAAGTAGGCCGGCAGCATGTGGCGGGCCAGCAAGGCGTCCAAACTCGTGGGGCCGTCGACCGCATCCTGAAGGGCCGCCGTGCAGTGCTTCAGCGAGCTATAGCCGGTGCACCGGCAGAGGTGCCCGCTCAGGGCCAGTTTGACGCCGTCAAGATTCACCGGCGGACCGGCCTGCATGAGGTAGCCGGTCAGGGAGACCACGATCCCCGGCGTGCAGAACCCGCACTGCGTAGCCCCCTGGTCAACGATGGCTTGCTGGACCGGCGTCAGCTGGGGCAGGTTCAGCCCTTCGATGGTCACCAGGTGCTTGCCCTGGAGTTCACCCAGCGGCAGCAGGCACGAGGTGACGGGCTGGTAGCGCACGCCTGTGCCATCCGGCTCGCCGGTGAGCACGGTGCAGGCCCCGCAGTCGCCCTCACGGCAACCCTCCTTGGTGCCCATAAGGCCGGCCTCGGCGCGCAGATAGTCCAACACGGGGGTGCCGGGGCTGCTGGAAGTGCGGACCTCCCGGTCGTTGAGGATGAAGTCAATGGGCGCTGGCACGGCCAACTCGGGTTCCGGTGCTAGGGCTTTTTTTGGGCCGCGCGGCCGCCTAGGCCAGCCCCTTGGCTAGCCGGTCGTTCCACGATTCCTTGGGTTTGGCACCGGGCACCTCCTCCATGGTGATGCAATCGGTCACCGGGCAGATCAGGGCGCAGAGGTTGCAGCCGATGCACTCATCCTCATCCACAAAGGGGACGTAAGCCAGCCCGCCGTTCAGGGCGTGTTCCTGCGGGGGTGCAATCTCGGTGCGGAGACCCAGGCCGTGATCGGGTTCACCGTGGTAGGCTGAGCACAGATTCTGATGGGTGTGAATGCATTGGTGGGCACCGTCCAGGCAGGCCACGTAGCAGAGGCCGCAGCCGATGCACAGGTCGCTGTTTATCTTGGCCACCACGTTGTAGTTCAGGTCCAGGTCGCCCCACTCCTTGAAGCCCGGCACGGCCCTGCCCACCAGTTCCTGGACCGACGCCAGCCCCTGCTCAGTAAGGTAGTTGTCCAGCCCGTCGATCATGTCCTCTACAATGCGGTAACCCAGATGCATCACGGCTGTGCAGACCTGCACGCTGGTGGAGCCCAGGGCGATGAACTCGGCGGCATCCCGCCAGTCGGATATGCCGCCGATGCCGGAGATGGGAATGGTGATGCGGGGGTCCCTGGCCAGCGCGCCCACCATGTGCAGCGCGATAGGCTTCACCGCGGGTCCGCAGTAGCCGCCGTTGGTGCTCTCCGTGCCCACTGTAGGCTTGAGCGACAAGGTGTCCAGATCGACCCCGATGATGGACTTGATGGTGTTGATGAGGGCCAGGCCGTCAGCCCCACCGCGCACGGCAGCCAACCCCGGATCGAGGATATCGCCAATGTTAGGGGTGAGCTTGATGAGCACGGGCGTGGTGGCAAACTCCTTGGCCCAGCCGGTGATGGTCTCCAGCACTATCGGCTCCTGACCCACGGAGCTGCCCATGCCCCGCTCGCACATGCCGTGGGGGCAGCCGAAGTTCAGTTCCAGGCCGTCGGCGCCGGCGTCCTCTGAGCGCTTGATGATCTCCCGCCAGTCATCCCGGGTCTCCACCATGAGGGAGACCACCACGGCGTGTTTTGGGTAGCGCTTCTTGACCTCGTAGATCTCCTTGAAGTTGACGTCAAGGGGGCGGTCGGTAATGAGCTCAATGTTGTTGAGGCCGGCCAGTTTGGCGCCGGCTACGTCGATGCCGCCCAGCCGGGATGAGACGTTGACGATGGGCTCGCCCAGGGTCTTCCACACGGCACCGCCCCAGCCGGCGTCGAAGGCGCGCATCACCTGCTCGCCAGAGTTTGCGGGTGGCCCCGAGGCCAGCCAAAAGGGGTTCGGGCTGCTGATACCGCCCAGGTCGATGGATAGGTCAGCCATCACGTTCCTCCGGTCATTTCGTTGGCGGCCGCCGGCAGCGGGGCGGTCATCGCTGCAGGGGGTGCTGTGGGCGCCAGTGCGGGCCTCACGCCCCAGTCCTTCAGCATGGCGAAGGCGGCCTCCCGGCCGTCGGCCGCCGCGTTGACCACTTCCTGGCCACCGTTAATGCAGTCGCCCCCCGCAAATATTTTTGGGTGCTGGGTCCGACGTGTTTTGGGATCAACGCGAACGCGGCCGTGGTCGTCAAATTGAATTTCAGGCACCAGCCCCGAGGTAATCTTCGCCTGGCCAATGGCGAGGACAACCCAGTCGCAGGCCAGGTCCACCTCACTCGCGCTGGCGAGGTCGCTCATCCTGAGGCCGGTCACCCGCTCGCCGTCCCGCAGGATTTTCACGGGCCTAAGCCGCTCCCGGAGGCGTACGCCATAGCGCCTGGCGCCGGACAGCTCGTGGGCATAGGCTGACATCTCCCGCTCCGTCCGGCGATAGACCAGGGTGACGCTGGCCACCCCCAGCATGGCCAGCTCCCGGGCGATGTCAATGGAGGTGTTTCCGCCACCCACAACCAGTACCGTGCCCACGTCGGCGGGAATTTTGAAGCCCGGACGGTTCTTGATGGCGCGGATCAGGTCGGTTGCGCCCCAGACGCCGGGTCCGTCCTCACCGGGTAGGCCCAAGGTATGATCGGCGCCTAGGCCCACCCCCAGAAACACGGCGTCATGGGATTCGACCAGCGACAGCAGCGAGGGGTCAGCGCCCACCGTCACCCCGGTGCGCAGCTCAATGCCCAGGCCCAGCAGCCACTCGATTTCCTGAAGAGAGTCCTCGGTATTGAACTTGTAGGGCGCCACGCCGGTGGTATTCAACCCCCCGGGCAGGTCGCTCTTTTCGAAGATGACGGGCGTTACCCCTTCCAGGGCCAGATAGGCAGCGCAGGCCAGCGAAGCGGGACCTGCCCCCACCAGGGCGACCCGCTTGCCCCGGTCTCGGGCAGCGGTAAACAGGGGACGCGAACTGGCTGCCTCCTGCTCCAGCGCCTTGGTGGTTGCGTAACGCTGCAGCCTGCCGATCTGGATGGGCTGGCCGTTGAGGCCGTTGTAGACACAGGCTCCCACGCAGAGCTCCTCCACCGGGCAGACCCGCGCCGTGGAGATGCCCATCATGTTGGAGGCAAAGATGGTGCGGGCGCTGCCGCGCAGGTTTCCAGTGGCGATTTTTTTGATAAAGCTGGGGATGTCAATGCCGGTGGGGCAGGCGGTGATGCAGGGCGCATCGAAGCAGTAGAGGCAGCGGTTGGCCTCGATGAGCGCTTCGGAATCGGAATAGGGCGGTTTGGCGTCGCCGAGGGCCGATTCCAGCCGGGCTGCGGGGAGCTTGAACGGGCGTGTGTCCGCCTTCACTGCAGCTCCAGGGCGGCAAAGGAGGCATCCAGGATACCCACCGCCTCGTCCACCTCGTCCCGGGTGATGTTCAGCGGCGGCGATATCCTGACGGCATTGCCGTAGAGCCCACCGCGCCCGATGAGCAGGCCGCGCTTGCGGGTCTCCTCCAGCAGCAGGGCCGTGGCCGCCGCATTGGGCGTGCGGTCCTGCACCGTTTCGTCCGCCACCAGTTCCAGCGCCTGCATCAGGCCCATGCCGCGCACGTCGCCCAGTACGCGGGGATACTTGCGCTGCAAGCCCTCCAGACCGTCGCGGAGATGGGCCCCCATCCGGGCGGCATTCTCCACCAGGTTGTCGGCCTGGATAATGTCGATGGTGGCGTTGGCGGCCGCACAGCTCACCGGGTTACCGCCAAATGTGGAGATGGTATTCTTGGTCAATGACTGGGCGATTTCGTCGGTGGTGACCACGGCGGCCAGGGGCAGGCCGTTGGCGATGCCCTTGGCCATGGTCATCATTTCGGGCTCGACATTGTACTGCTCGATGCCCCACATCTTGCCGGTGCGGCCAAAGCCGGTCTGGACCTCATCGGCGATCATCACGCCGCCATGCTTGCGCACAATCTCAGCCACGATCTCAAAATACTCCTTGGGCGGGGTGATAAACCCGCCCACACCCTGGATCGGCTCCACAATCATGGCGGCGACCTTGCCTATGGTGGTGGTCTGGATCAGCTCCTCCACATCCTCGGCGCAGGCGACGCCGCAGGAAGGGTAGGTCAATTTCAGGGGGCAGCGGTAGCAGTAGGGCGCCAGGGCGTGCTTCACGCCCGGCACCAGGGTGGGCAGGGCCCGCCAGCTGGCATGCCCCGTTACCGACTGGGCCAGCAGCGAACGCCCGGCATAGCCGTGGCGCAGCGCGATGAACTCCGAGTAGCCGGTGTAGGTCTGCGACAGCATGATGGCGGTCTCATCGGCCTCGGTGCCCGACGCGGTGAAGTAGCACTTTTCCAGCTTGCCGGGGGTCAGCTGCACCAATCGTTCGGCGAGCTCCAACATGGGCAGGGTGGGGTAGAGCGTGGAGATGTGGGTCAGCCGGTCGATCTGCGCCTTGACCCGATCGTTGACCTCCTTGCGGCCGTGGCCCACGGAGATGGTCAGTATGCCACCGAAGAAATCGAGATAGGTCTTGCCATCGGCATCGGTGATCCGGGAGCCCTTGCCCTCCACCGCCACCAGCGGCTCCTCATAGTAGTTCTTCATGGCCGGAAACAGGTACTGCTTGTGCTTCCGGCGCGCCTCGTTGCTGCTCATCTGTTGCGGTTTTGCCATGTGGGTCGTCCTAAGGGGCCGTGAGGTTAGTGTAGGCGTCGGGGCGGCGGTCCCGAAAAAACTGCCACGTGGAACGGACCTCGTCGATCATATCCAGGTCGAACTCCGCCACCAGCAACTCATCCTGGTCCTCGGAGGCGGTGGCGAAGATCTGGCCGCGGGGATCGACAAAATAGGAGCTGCCGTAAAACTGTCCCAGGTCCCACGGGTGCTCCTGCCCCACACGGTTGATGCAGCCCATGAAATAGCCGTTGGCGACGGCGTGAGCCGGCTGCTCCAGCTTCCAGAGATATTGCGACAGCCCCGCTACCGTGGCTGATGGGTTGTAGACAATCTCGGCGCCGTTGAGGCCCAGCGCCCGGGCCCCTTCGGGGAAATGGCGGTCGTAGCAAATGTAGAGGCCTACCTTGGCGTAAGCGGTGTCGAAAACCGGATAGCCCAGGTTGCCGGGGCGGAAGAAGAATTTTTCCCAGAAGCCCGAGGTGTGGGGAATGTGGGTCTTGCGGTACTTGCCCAGATAGCTGCCATCGGCATCGATAATGGCAGCCGTATTGTACAGCAAGCCGGCCTGCTCGCGCTCGAACACCGGCACGATGAGCACCATGTTGTACTGCTTGGCGTACGCCGCCATGCGCTCGACGGTGGGGCCGGGCACCGGCTCGGCGGCTGCATACCAGGCATCGTCCTGGCCGGGGCAAAAATAGGGCGTAGTGAAGATTTCCTGCAGGCAGAGAATTTGTACGCCCTGCTTGCCGGCAGCCTCGATGTAGGGGATGTGCTTCCCGATCATGGCCTCCTTGATCTCATCAATGGTGCCCTCACCCTCGGTGAGCGCCAGGCTCATCTGGATCAGCCCTGATTTGACCTTTCTTGCCACCTCAATGGTCCTCCCTAATCTTCAGCTTTGGCAGCGCGTATGGCATCGCCTGAACCGGTCTAGCTACCTGATTCCCGAGTAGGTGCCACGCTTCAGGAATTGTCCGTCGCCCTTGCTGCCGACGTACTTGCAGTCCTCGATGACCACCTTTCCCCGGGAGATCACCGTCTCGGACACGCCGGTGATCTTAAAGCCCTCGTAGGCACTGTAGTCCACGTTCATGTTGTGGGTGACGGGATTGCCGACGCTGATGGTTTCCTTGCGGCCGGGATTGAACAGCACGAGATCGGCATCGGAGCCCACCGCAATGGTACCCTTGCGGGGGAACAGGCCGAACATTTTGGCTGCCGCCGTGGAGGTCAATTCCACAAACTTGTTCAGGCTGATGCGGCCTGGCAGCACGCCTCCGCTGTGCACCAGGCTCATGCGGTTCTCCACGCCGGGGCCACCGTTGGGAATCTTGGAAAAGTCGTCCACCCCAAGTTCCTTCTGGTCCTTGTAGCAGAAAGGGCAGTGATCGGTGGAGATGGATTGCAGATCCCCGAACCGCAGCCCGCGCCACAGCTCCTCCTGATTCCACTTCTCGCGCAACGGCGGGGTCATGACATATTTGGCCCCCTCGAAGCCCTCCTGCTCGTAGTAGGAGTGATCGAGGAACAGGTATTGGGGGCAGGTCTCGGCAAAGACGGCCACCCCCCGGTCCCGGGCCAGCACGACCTGCTCGAGGGCATCCGCGGAGGAGAGGTGCACGATGTAGACCGGCACCCCGGCCACTTCGGCGATGGCGATGGAACGGTGCACCCCCTCGGCTTCCATGCGTGTGGGGCGGGTGAGGGCGTGCCATTTGGGTTCGGTCTTGCCCTCCGCCAGCGCGCTCTTGACGATCTCGTCGATGACGATCCCGTTTTCCGCGTGCATACAGATGACCGTGCCGTTCTCCCCGGCCTTGCGCATCACGCGGTAGAGGGTGCCGTCGTCCACGTACAGCAGGCCGGGATAGGCCATGAACAGCTTGTAAGAGGTGACCCCCTCATCGGCCATGATGCGCATCTCCGGCAGCCCGTCAGCCTGCATATCGGTGATAATCATGTGGAAGCCGTAGTCGATGGCGGTCTGACCCGCAGCCTTGCGGTGCCAGGTCTCCAGCGCCTCCAGGACGGAGCGTCCCTTGGTCTGGATGGCAAAGTCGATGAGGGTGGTGGTGCCACCGTGGGCCGCAGCCCGGGTGCCGGTCTCGAAATTGTCGGCCGACACGGTACCGCCAAAGGGCATGTCCAGATGGGTGTGGGGATCGATGCCGCCGGGAATAACGTATCTGTTCGTGGCGTCCAGCACACGGTCGGCGGTGACGTCCAAATCGAGCCCGATGAGAGTGACTTTTTCCTGGTCAATATAGAGGTCGGCCCGGTAGTCATCCACGGCGGTGATGATGCGACCATTCTTAATGTGCAATGACATGGTTCATCCGTTGGTTGCGGTGGCCGCCGCGCTGAGCGTGTTCCGGCTGAGGGCATAGTAGGCCAGTCCCGCGATGAGCAGGCCGACGAACCAGGCGTAGTC
This sequence comes from Candidatus Neomarinimicrobiota bacterium, assembly GCA_022560655.1. Taxonomy (NCBI): domain Bacteria; kingdom Pseudomonadati; phylum Fidelibacterota; species Fidelibacterota bacterium. Next base: position 3,741 of record JADFSS010000034.1, on the reverse strand, counting down.
GTAAAGGCCGGTGAAGAAGGGCGCCACCTGGATGGCACCCCCCGAGGCCTGGGCGAGGAAACCGGGAATGTTGATGCCAATGCCCAGGGCGAGGGCCGCCAGGGCCCGCCAGTTGATCCCCGACCCGCCGTAGGCGTACTCGCCGTCCTGCCGGAAAAGGTCCGGGATGCTCAGCCGTGTGCGGCGCAGCAGATAGTAATCGGTGATCATGACGCCGGCCACCGATCCCAACAACCCGCTGTAGCCCACCAGCCAGGTGAAGATATACTGATTGAAATCGCTGAGCAGCTTCCAGGGGAAAATCAGGATGCCGATCACGCCGGTGATGAGGCCTCCGGTTTTGAATGATATGCGCTTCGGCGACAGGTTGGAGAAATCATTGGCCGGCGATACGACGTTGGCGGCGATGTTGGTGGAGAGGGTGGCGAGGGTGAGGGCGAACAGGGAGAGGGCCACCACGAAGTGGCTGGAGAAGCGGCTGAGCAGGGCGACCGGGTCCCAGATGGCCTCCCCAAAAATCACCACGGTTGCGCCGGTGACCGCAATCCCGATGAATGAATAAAACGCCATCGTGGTGGGCAGCCCCACCAGCTGGCCCAAAACCTGATCGCGCTGGCTCCTGGCATAGCGGGTGAAATCGGGTATGTTGAGTGACAGGGTCGCCCAGAAGCCCACCATGGCCGTCAGGCTGGGCCAGAACAGCGCCCAAAAGTTGAAGGACCCGGCGCCAGCGCCTCGCACCTGCGCCACCGTGGCATCGGACAGGATGTTGGCCAGGCCGCCACCTTCGCGTACGGCCCACACCAGCAGACCGAGTCCAATGAGCAGCAGGAACGGGGCGGCCAGGGTCTCCAGCCGCTTGATGCTTTCAATGCCGGCCATAATCACCCAGATGTTGATGGCCCAGAACAGCATGAAGCTGCCCAGCTGTCCCCACGACAGGCCCAGCAGCGGCAGGAACTGGTCGGGACCGGCGGGCGTGAAGCCGATGATAATGGCCAGCAGGTTGTAAATGGCGGAGCCGCCGATCCAGGTCTGAATGCCGAACCAGCCGCAGGCCACCAGCGCCCTCATGAGGGCGGGGATATTGGCGCCGACGGTGCCGAACGACGCGCGCAGCAACACGGGAAAGGGGATCCCGTAGCGCGTGCCCGCATGGGCGTTAAGCATCATGGGAACCAGCACAATCAGATTGCCAAGCGTAATGGTGAGCAAGGCCTGTTTCCAGTTCATCCCGGCTGAGATGAGCCCGGCAGCCAACATGTAAGTGGGGATGTTGACGGCCATCGCGATCCACAGGGCGGCAAAGTTTCCCAGCCCCCAAGTCCGGTCAGCCTGGGTAACCGGCGCCAGGTCATCGTTGTATAGGGGGGAGGCGCGCAGGTCCTCCCCGAGGTCGGCGATGGTATCCATCAGGGACCGGGGCGATTGACCGCGGGGCCTAACTCATCCAGTTGGTGCCGGCTTCGGGATTCCATTTGACGGTGGTCTTCTTCAACTTGGTCCAGAAGTTGATGGAGCTCTCGCCGGTAATGTCGCCCACGCCAAAGCGGGAATCATTCCAGCCGCCGAAGGAGAACGGCTCCCGGGGCACGGGCACGCCGATATTCACGCCAATCATCCCGGCACTGACCCGTTCCGCCACATAGCGCGCCATCCCACCGGACTCGGTGAAGACGGATGCGGCGTTGCCATAGTTGGACCCATTCTCGATACGAATGGCCTCATCGACGGTAGCGCTACGCATGATGACCAGCACCGGCCCGAAAACCTCTTCCGAGGCGATTTTCATATCGGGCGTCACCTGGTCAATGACGGTGGGACCGACGTAGTAGCCGTTTTCGTTACCTTCCACAACGGCTCCCCGGCCGTCCACCAGAATCCGGGCGCCCTGCTCCTCCGCTTCGGTGATGTAGCCCTCGATGCGCTCCTTGGCGGCCTTGGAAATGACCGCGCCCAGGTTCTTGCCCGGCACAATTTTGCGCGCCTCGTCGCAGAGCCGTTCGATGATGGGGTCTACATCGCCCACGGCCACCATGGCAGAGACGGCCATGCAGCGCTGGCCGGCGCAGCCGCTCATGGAAGCGGCCACGTTGGCGGCCGTCATAGCGGGGTTGGCATCGGGCAGCACAATGAGGTGATTCTTGGCGCCGCCCAAGCACAGGGCGCGCTTGAAGTTGGAGGTGGCCCGGCCATAGACCAGTTTGGCCACTTTGGTGGAGCCCACAAAGGAGACGGCCTGGATGCCGGGATGGTCGCAGATGGCTTCCACCACCTCGCGGCCACCATGCACCACGTTGAACAGGCCGTCAGGAAGTCCCGCATCGGCGAGCATTTCGCCCACCCGCATGGCGCTTAACGGCACCTGCTCGGACGGCTTGAGTATCATGGCGTTGCCCAGGGCGATGGCGTTAGGGATGGTCCAGTTGGGCACCATGATGGGGAAATTGAAGGGGGTGATGGAGGCCACTACGCCCAAGGGGTGGAACTCCGAGCGGACCTCCACACCGCGGCTCACTTCCTGAATGCTGCCGGAGACCAGTTGGGGCAGGGAACAGGCGAATTCGGTGAGTTCGATGGCCTTGAGCACTTCCGCCAGGGCCTCGTCGTGGGTCTTGCCGTTTTCCTCGCGGATGAGGTCGGTGAGCTCGTCGGCCCGGCGCTCCAGCTCCGTCCGGTAGCGGTAGAAGACCTGTACCCGGTCCTTGATGGTGCGGTCGCCCCATGCGGGCTGGGCCGCTTGGGCAGCCTTGACGGCCATATCAAGGACGTCGGCCGTGGAGAGCGGTACCTCCGAGATTTTTTCGCCGCTGGCCGGATTGTAAACGTCCAGGATGGAGCCGTTTGCGGCCACCTCGTGGCCGTTGATCAGGTTGGTAAGAGCGGGATATTTCATGGTGCCTCTACCCTCGTTGACAATGTGCTGAATGCGTCCCCGTTTAGGGTAACTTCAAAGGTACGCACAACTCTAACGGGAATACAGGGGTAATTCCGTCGGTGGAGAGGGGCGGGATGCACGCGCCCGGGGGCACCGGACTGGCCCTGCTGTTCGCCGCAGAATATGGGCACCCATCCGGCGCTGAGGAAGCGCCGCTGGCACTGCGGTAACAAATGATCGGAGACGCCCCGATCACGGCTGGGTTCAGTGAAACAATTGTACCTTCAGGGGTTAAATTGCCATCGAAATCGATTGAGAGGATTGGGGCCTTTGCTACGCGACTTCCGGAGAACAGTCATGATGAAATTGACGGCACTGAGTGCGGTGCTGTTGTTGGCGGCCTGCGACGCCTATGGAGAGAGCCAGGCCCAGCAGCCGGGTGCTGAACAGGTGAAGGCAGAATCGGTGGACCCCTTGGCGCAGGCCACATTTGGTAGTGGCTGTTTCTGGTGTACGGAGGCCGTATTTGAACGGCTCGATGGGGTTGTAGGAGTTGTCTCGGGCTACTCAGGTGGTCACAAGAAAAACCCGAAATACCGGCAGGTCACATCCGGCCGGTCGGGTCACGCGGAAGTCAGCCAGATCGAGTACGACCCGGCGATCATCAGTTATGACGACCTCTTAGATATGTTCTGGAAGAGCCATGACCCCACCTCACTTAACCGGCAGGGGGCGGATGTTGGTACGCAATACCGTTCGGTCATCTTCTTTCACGATGATGAGCAGCGCGAGCTGGCGGAGGCATCGAAGCGGAAACTGGCCGCTTCCGGCTACTTTAGAAGTCCCATCGTGACGGCCATCGA
>JADFSS010000033.1 GCA_022560655.1 Candidatus Neomarinimicrobiota bacterium | reverse complement strand
CACCACCAACAGTTACAAGCGGCTGGTGCCCGGATTCGAGGCGCCGGTGAATATGGCCTATTCGGCGCGCAACCGCTCCGCGGCCATCCGCATCCCCACCTACTCCACCAACCCCCAGACCAAGCGCATTGAGTTCCGCACACCCGATAACTCGTGCAACGCCTACCTGGGCTTCGCGGCGCTCACCATGGCCGGTCTGGACGGCATCCAAAACAAGATCGATCCCGGCAAACCCTTCGATCAGGACATTTTCTTCACCTCCGCCCGGGATTTGGAGGGCGTCGTCACCGCCCCGATGAGCCTGGACAGCGCCTTGGACGCGCTGGATGCCGACCACGCGTGGTTGCTTAAGGGTGATGTCTTCACGGCCGACCTCATCGGGACCTTCATTGATTACAAGCGGCGGGAGGAGGTGGACATGATCCGCCAGAGGCCACACCCCTACGAATTTGAACTCTACCATGACTGCTGATCGCCCCTCACTTTGCCAACAATCTGCGTGCCACCCCAAACCCCTTAAAGGGTGACTCCGGCGTCGTCAGGCCCATCTAGCAGGGCCCGGCAGCTGGCCACCATGCATGTCCTCGTACTCTGCACCGGCAATTCCTGTCGCTCACAGATGGCGGCGGCCACCCTCCGTCGGCTGCAGCCCGGGTGGGAGGTGACCTCCGCCGGCACATACCCGCTTGACCAGGTCCATCCCCTGGCGGTGCGAGTCATGGCCGAGGTAGGGCTGAATATCTCCGGCCAGCGGCCTCAGCCGGTGGCGCCGCTGGCGGACCGGCCCTTCGATCACGTTATTACTGTCTGCGATGATGCCCGGGAGGCCTGCCCTGTCTTTACCGGTGAGGTGCGCCACCGTCACCACCTGCCCTTCACCGATCCCTACTGGGCCGTAGGCACGGAACACGAGCGGCTGGCCGTTTTCCGGCAGGTGCGGGACGAGATCGAGGTGGCGTTTACTGGCTGGGTCGGTGAGCTGGGCGGCTGAGGGGCGCGGGGCCCTCGTCTAGGTGTCGTCCTCCTCGTAGCGGTAGCCGATGCGGTCGAAGGGGTTGACCACGCTGGTGATGATATTGCGCGAGTGGGCGGCGATGCGCTTGAGGTAGCGGGTGTACATGGCGGTGGCGGCGGCATCCGCGGGGTCCAGATCGGTGATTTCGCCGGCCACGATACTGTTGGTGATGGCGTCGCTCCGCTTGGAAATCTCCTCCTTGTAGTTCTCCATAATCCGCCGGGCGGCAGCTTCATCGCTGTTCTTGAAGGCCGTGATCATGTCCCGGAACAGGGTGCTGGTGTGGGACTCGATGTAGCTCAGCTCCTGCTCCAGGCTCTTGGCCTCCAGGCGCAAGGGATGTTTCTGGGCCATGTCGCAGATATTTTTCGTGTAGTCGCCGATGCGCTCGATATCCACCACCACGCCGATGAGCACGAGGCCAGGTGCCAGGTCCTTGCCGCCCGTCAGTGCCAGGTGGGTCATGATTTTCTTGCGCACGTCCCGTTCATAGGCGTTGATCTTCTGATCCAACTGGTAGACGTCCAAATCCAGCTCTCCCGTATCGGACTGGCGCAGTGACTTCACCGATGCTTCGTACATGGTCAGGTCCAGGTCCAGCATGGCATAGGACTGCTCCAGCGCCTGCACGTAGAGGTTTGCTTCCCGGAAAAGGCTCGATATCAGTGACTTCCACATGGCTTACCTCATGGCAAATATAAAGAATAAAGGAATTACAAAGAATGTTACGGTGACATACACAAGGGGCACCAGGCGGTTCCGCACCGCGGCGTCGGCCATTTTTTCCGCCAGGTAAAGGGGGATCCGGCGCAGCGGGGTAGGCAGAATCAGCGCGATGCCGGTGAGGTTGAACAGCAGGTGGGCGAACGCCACAGTGATGGCCGCCACATCAGCGGTGGAGAGGGCGGCCAGCATGGCGGTGACCGTGGTGCCCACATTGGCGCCCATGGAGTAGGGGAAAACCTGCTTCAGCCGTAGCAGTCCCGCGCCCACCAGGGGCACCACCAGCGACGTGGTGATGGAGCTGCTCTGGACAAACACCGTCAGCACGATCCCGAAAAGCAGCGCCCGCCCTGCGTTGCGGAACAGGTGCACATCGAAAAAGCTCTCCACTTTGCTCAGCACCAGGCTGCGCAGAATCTTGACGATACCGGTGATCATGGCGAAGGTTATCAGCGCAGCCACGATCAGCAGGATGGTAGCGTCGTTCGCCACCACTTCCGCGAGCGCGTTAATGGCCGGCCTGGTGGCCGCATTCAGGGGGTTGCCCAGTTTCATCCCCCCAAGGCCCGCGAAGGCCGAAGCACTGAGGCTGGCCAGCCGGGACAGGTAACCGGTGGCCAATTCCAGCGGAAAAAGTATGAGCAGGGTCAGCAGGTTGAAGAAATCGTGCACGGTGGCAGCCGCAAAAGCCAGCCGGAACTCGTGTCGCCGCGTGATGTGCCCCATCGACACCAGCGTATTGGTAACCGTCGTGCCCACGTTGGCCCCCATGATCATGGGGATGGCTCCCTCAATGCTGATGGCGCCCGCGGCCACCATGCCCACGATGATTGACGTGGTGGTGGACGAGCTCTGCACCAGCGATGTCGCCAGCACGCCGATGAACAGGCCCACCAGAGGGGATGCCGTGGTCGTCAGTATGGCCTCGGAAAACTCCCTGCCGAACAGCTTGAAAGCATGCCCCATGGCCCCAATGCCCACAATAAAGAAATAGAGCGAGGCCACGATCCCGGCCAGCTTCAGCAGCGTGATCAGCTGGTCTTTGAACATGCAGAGGTCAGATTGTATCGGGCGGGAAAGAGCCGCAGGGCACGGTCAACGGGTGGAGCCGCCACTGCCCCTGGGCAGGTTGGGTTCAGGGCTACTCGCGATCGGGCAGTCACCAGCACTGCCAAAAGTTAGTGCCATCCGCGCACTGTCTGTCATCAAAAAGGCTTGGCCTGCCAATTACTTTTGGCGAGATTCACGCTCGCCGCTGTCAGTGTAACAAAGGAGACAAAGAAAGTATCCCGTGGCGGAGATTCATCCCTTTCAAGCCATCACCTACACACCGGTGTCAGGCACCGACGTGACCAGCCTGGTGGCCCCGCCCTATGACGTCATTGACGGCAAGGCCAGGGCGGAGCTGCAGGCCCGCAGCGCCCATAACATTGTCCGGCTCACCCTGCCCGCCGACGCCTCCGGCGAGACCCGTTACCAGGTGGCGGCGCGGCTGTTTCAGGCCTGGCTGCAAGCGGGCACGCTGGTGACCCACGATGAGCCTGCCTTCTACCTCTGGGAACAGGCCTTTCGCCACGATGACTCACGCTTCCGCCGCAGGGCTCTGGTGGCTCGGGTGGACTGCGCGCCCTATACCCCTGGCGGGGTCATGCGCCATGAGCATACTCAGTCAGGGCCCAAGGAGGACCGGCTGCAATTGTTCCAGGCCACCGGCGCCCAGTTCAGTCAGATATTCGGCATTTTCCCCGACCCCGGCAAGGCCGCCGTTGAGCTCCTCGCCGGCGCGGACACTGGCCCGGCCCTGCTCACCGCCCGCGGCGACGATGGCCACACCTCCACCCTCTACCGCCTTGGCGATGCTGCCACTATCCGTCAATTTCAAGCCCTGCTCAAGGAAGTGACCGTCACCATCGCAGATGGGCACCATCGCTACGAGACCAGCCTGGCTTACTTTCAGTCCCGGGGCCGCAACGGCGCCACGCTCATGACCCTGGTCCCCGGCAGCGATCCCGGCCTGGTGGTGCTCCCCACTCACCGCAGCGTGGCGCTGGCTTTGGAGCCCGCGGCGTTGCAGCCGGCGCTGGCCCCGGACTTCCAGGTGCAAGCCCACCCCCTGGACGCGTGGCCCGGACTGTACCAGGCGGCGGTGTCCAGTCCAGAGGCCGGCGGCGTACTGGCAATACCGCCGGATAGCAGCGCGGCACTGCTCATCAAATGGAGCCGCAATGGTCAAGCTGCGGCGGGCCCATTTGGTTATGGCGATGCGGCGGTTCTGCACGGTGAGCTGCTGCCCAGGGCGCTGCCCGGGAGTGAACTTCCCGCCGAGGCCTTCGCCTATTATCACGATGCCCACGCCGCAGTAACGGGTGCCAAAAGTCGCCGCCAGTGGGCCTTTCTGTTGCGGCCCACCTCTGTGGAGACACTGCTACGGGTGGCCCGGGAGCAGGCCGTGCTGCCGTCCAAGTCGACCTACTTTTACCCAAAGTTTCTGGCAGGCTTTGTCAATGCCCGGCTGGACTGACCATCCCAACAGCGGCACTGTGCGGCCATGACACCCGAAATCCTGTTCATGCTGCTGCTTCTGGCGGCCACCCTGGTGGTCTTCATACTGGAAATTTTTCCCATGGAGGTCACCGCCCTGGGCCTGCTGGGCATCCTGCTGCTCACCGGCATTGTGGACGGTCACCAGGCCACCCAGGGACTGAGCAATCCTGCCGTGGTCACCATCGGGGCACTGTTTGTCCTCAGCCATGCCCTGACCAAAACCGGCGTCCTGGAGGTGGCCGGTAACTGGATCGGCGATATGGTGGGTGCCCGGAAGTGGCTGGGCATCGGCATCATGCTGGTTGCCGTGACGCTCTCTTCGGCTCTGCTGAACAACACCGCCATCGTGGCCATTTTCATTCCGCTGGCAATCCACTTCAGCCACCGCTTCCACATCAGCCCCAGCAAAATCCTCATGCCCGTGTCCTTTGCCGCTATCGCAGGGGGCACCCTCACCCTGATTGGCACCTCCACTAACCTCATCGTGAATTCCTTCGTGATCGAGGCGGGACATGCGCCCCTGGGCATGTTCGAGTTCGCCCGTCTGGGGTGGTTGTTCGCGGTTATGTTGCTGGTCTACACGCTGGCCTTTGCCCGGCGTCTGCTCCCCGCCCGGGCAGCACTCGATTCACTCACCCGCAAATATCACATGGGTACCTACCTCACCGAATTGCGCGTCGTAAAGGAGTCTGCGCTGGTGGGCCAGACCATTCTGGGGGTAGGACTGAACCAGAACTACGATACGACGGTGCTGGCCATCCTCCGTGACAAGGAGCGGCTGGTGGAAGGTATCCGCAGCCTGCCGTTGCGACCCGACGATATCATGATCGTCCGCGGCACAGTGGACGATATCATGCGTCTGCGGAAGGAACAGGGAGTGGCGCTGCTCTCCGATATCAAACTCTCCGATGACGAGCTCTCCTCCAATGATCAGGTGCTGGCCGAGGGTCTGGTCACCCGGACCAGCCGACTTGCCGGCCGGACCCTCCGGGAGATCGACTTTCGCCGCCACTACGGTGCCTTTGTCCTGGCAGTCCGGCGGCACGGCGCCACCATCCGCGAGAAAATCGCCCGCATCCATCTGCGACCCTCCGACACGCTCCTTATGCTCGCGCCCAAAGACCGCATTACCGAACTGCGCCGCTCGGAAGAACTCATCATCATTTCCGAAGTGAAGGCCGCCCTGCACCGGGAGCGCTACTGGTGGGTGGTTCTGCTGGTGCTGCCGTTATTGATGCTGCTGGTGAGCCTGGGGGTGGTGGATATCCTGCGGGCGTCGATGCTGGCAGTGGTGCTTCTGCTGGTCATCCGGGCCATCGATATTCAGGAGGCCTACCGCTCGGTTGAGTGGTCGGTGCTGCTGCTCATCGCCGCGTTCGTACCGGTGGGCTACGCTATGTCTGAAACGGGCACGGCCCAGTTCATCGCCAGCGGGGTGCTGCAGGTGGCGCGGCTGGTACCGCCGGAGCAGGCGCCCCACGCCGCCCTCGGCCTGCTATATCTGATCACCATTGTGCTCACCGAAATGGTTTCCAACAATGCCACCGCTCTCGTCCTGGCCCCGGTGGGCATCAGCATCGCAGCCACCTTGGGGGTAGACCTGCTGCCCTTCATGATGGCGGTGGCCTTTGGCGCCTCGGCGGCGTTCATGACGCCCATCTCCTACCAGACCAACATGATGGTCTACGGTCCGGGCAGCTACCGCTTTATGGACTACGTCCGGTTCGGCGCAATTCCCAACGTGCTGGTCTGGCTGCTGGGAATCGTCCTGATTCCCAGAATTTGGCCGTTCTAGGAGCCGGCGCTGCTCCTGACCACGGCTGAGGCGTCTCCGATCAAGCGTCTGCGCGCTGAAAAAATAACTCCAGGCCAGTTATATCGGATTGTGCGTATTTAGCTCGCCTGACTAAATTAGGTTATGATTGCCGGAGAATTTACGCCACCCACCCGGGCCAGCTTTGCCCGCGCCGCGAACCTGCTGAAAGTTCTGGGTCACCCTGCCCGGCTCCAGATCCTGCTCTTTGTTGAGGAGGGCGAGGAGACCGTGACGGCCATCCAGAAACATGCCGGTCTTACGCAGGCTATGACCAGCCAGCACCTGAAGGTCCTGCGCGCCACCGGCCTCCTCCAGCGGCGGCGACAGCGCACCTCCATTTATTATCGCCTGGACCCATCCCTGGGCAAGAGCCTGCTGGATGCTCTCAAGCGGTGCGGGGATCTTTGGGTCGGTCTGCCGGGCGCCTAGACGGGCTCGCCGCCCGTGCGGTCGGGGTTACAGCAACACCACCTTTAGGCGGCTGGCGCAACCCGCTTCTGCCGGTGGCTGCCGCAGTGCCCATGATCTCTTCCGGCAGCTCCTACCTCGGCAGTCGCTCCGGCAAATCCGCCACCACGTAGGCCATCACCGCCAGGGCCGCGACGCACAGGTTGAGCTCGCCCGGGTCCAGCTTGTCCATGGTGTCGGCGTGGCTGTGGTGGTACCAGAAATAGCGGCTGCGGTCCACGGCCAGTCCCATACCCGGCACCCCTGCCTCCATGATAGGCCCGATATCGGCCCCGCCGCCCTTATCGGTCACGGTGTCCGCGCCGATGGGCGCCAGCAGCGCGGCGATGCTCCGCACCACCGCCAGTGCCTCCGCCGATCCGGTGAAACCGAACCCCTCCGGACGGAACACCCCGGCGTCGGACTCTATGGCCAGAATGTGGTCTTCCAGGGCATCAGCATAGGCGTCCCGGTAGGCTTGCCCGCCGCGCAATCCGTTCTCTTCGTTGGTCCACAGCACCACGCGGATAGTGCGTCGGGGCCGCAGGTGCAGCCGCTGGAGCAGGCGCAGCGCCTCCCACGTGGCTACGCAGCCGCCGCCGTCGTCCATGGCCCCCTGGCCCACGTCCCACGAATCGATGTGGCCCCCCATCACCACGACTTCTTCCGGCAGCTCCCTGCCTACCAGCTCAGCCACCACGTTACGGCTCGGGGCGTCGGGCAGGGTTCTGGCGTCCATTTTGAGCCGCACCACCGCCTCCACCCCCCGGTCCTGCCAGCGCTGGAGCAGCTCGGCATCCTCCACGGTGATGGCGGCGTGGGGGATGCGGGGGACGTCGTCCTCGTAGCCCATGCCACCGGTGTGGGGCGTGTGCAGCGAGTGGGGTGTAACCGAACGCACCAGGCTGGCCACGGCCCCCACCTTGGCTGCTGCGCTGGCTCCGGCCCAGCGATAGCGCACCGTCTCGCCGTATGTGGTGAACGGTGCGTTGAACAGCACGATGCGGTCCCGGGCACGGTGTGCGTTGGCTGCCAGGTCGTCAAAACTGCTCACCACCAGGACAGGCGCCGTAATGCCCCGTGGTGGCGTCGCCACCGAGCCGCCCAGGCCCAGCATGGGGAGTGTCCGCAGCCGTGGGCTGAGCAGCTCCAGCGATTCCTTCCCCCGCACCCAGTGGGGCACCATCACCGGCTCACCGCGCACGTTCTCCAGCCCGTCGGCGGCCATTTGCGCCAGAATCCAATCGATGGCTTCCTCCAGGTTGCGGGAACCCGAAAGCCGGTGGCCAAAGGTGTCCGTCAGCTGCGCCAGCCGCTGGTAAGCGAAGCTGTCGGCCTGCGCCGCCTGGATAATGCGGTCGGCGGTGGCCCGGTAGTCAGCAACAATTTGGGCCGAGAGAGGAGCGGAACCACAGAGAGCGCAGATAAGATAGAGGGGAAAGCGAAAAGAGCTCCGCCAAGACGCCAGTGAAGCCAATAGTGCATTGACGAAGGCATGGTAACGCTTGGAGTGATGCACGGCCTACCCTATCCCGAGGTGTTTTGTAGCAATGGTATATAGAGAAGTATGGAAGTTGGATGGTTCGTTTCCATGTTGTTCAAAGATGTGGCTACCAACGTGAATCATGAATTTTGATATGGCAGCCGGTAGCCATTCTTCAATCGGTTTTCCTTTAAGCTCTGGATGGCTCTCATGCAATTCTTCTGCCCAGTCAACAAACCGAGCGTCCAATTCAGAAATCACCGCCTCGACAGAATCATCATAATGGTATTCGGTGCTTGATTCCCTGAAAGCCTTAATTAGCCAATCTTTCAAGATAGCCTTAGCCTGATCAGCCAGTGCGTCCTTATGTGGCACACCGGCATTGGGGTTCATCATCGCAAACGAGGAAAGACAATAGCTTTCACGAAGAATATAAGCGGTGTTAGGTAATTGCAGTTCGGTTCCGCTTTCAACTAAAAAGTTCACCACATCCTGGCATATCCTTGCGGACGCATTGGCGAGTTTATTTCCCTTCAATATGCCAGTTATATAGCCAAACATCTGGTCGTTTCTCGTTAAACTTGAAACGTGTTCTCACGTCAATCTAGCGTCGGAGTCATCTGCATTGAGATGCATGAACCTACTGAAGAGATGCTCAGCTGAAAAAAACGCAAGCCTTAATGACTCATAGGAGCAACGATTAGACATGGGGAACCTTGTATCCGCCTTGGATTCCCTTTAAGAACACCTTCCGTCCCTTATCGCCTTTGTCTAGTCCTTCCATCACTGTCGGAGCTAGTAGTACTACGCGCCACAGTGATCGCAAGAGATTGGAAGTATTATTCACTAATTCAAGCCGTTTCCCGTAGGGAATGTCATGAATTCGGCCATGCATTATGTCAGATCGAACACCGTATATCTTACAAAACTCTTGAAACGCCGAATCACGCGCGTTTTTGGTAGTTTGTGTGAGACAGGCAAAGCTAGAAGCGAGCCGCCGCGTGATTCCCGGAGCCTTATCGTACGTCAAAATACTCTCGAGAGCCGCAGCGAAACAGATGATGGCAACCTGCCATCGTTTCGACATACAACCAGCGGCCGTAAGTGCAAGGCTGTCCCATAGCCGTTTTCGGCTTTTCCAAATTGTCTGAAGTGGGACCCAATACGCTTTAGCTGTTTCGAGCTGCTGTGTTTCGATCACCTCAGCAGCATAAGGTTCAACCCATTGAAACCGTTCCAGGATTCTTGTGAATCTTTTTTCCGATCGCGCAAACTCAAAATAGTAATTGGCTTGTGTTTTGCTTGGTACAGCCAGCCATAATGCCAGGAGAAAGGTGGTGACTATCTCGGCTGGCGTTAGGTCGTTGCTATTGACGACGAACCGCAACCAATGAGGAATACCCTGCGAATCTTCCAGTTCAACGTTTGAGATTGCGCCTTCGAGATCGCCAAAATCAGGTAGATTAGGATCCCGGGTCAGCAGGAAATTATCCGAAAATGGGAATGAATTCCCCTCCCACTCGAAATGGTGCAGCGGCACCAACACGGTAATCGGTTTTCTTTCTTGTTTCACTCAATGCCTTCTTCGTGTCCTTCGCGTCTTGGCGGTTCCTTCTCAGCTCAGCGTTCTTTGCGTCCTCTGCGGTTCAACTTTTCTGCTCTTTGCTGAGTGCTGACTGCTGACCGCTGACTGCTACAGGGCGGTATTGCGCAGCAGCTGGGCGTAAAAGCGTATCATGTCTGCGAAGGTGGCCACCCCCGTCCGCTCATTGGTGCCGTGAACCCGCTTGCCGTCGCCCGGCTTCATCCGGTTGGGCGCGAAGCGGTAGATGTTGGCGCTCAAATCGCGGTAGTGGCGGGAGTCGGTGGCGCCCAGCACCAGGGCGGGGGTCACCAGTACTTCGGGGAAGAGCTGCCTCACCGTCCTGGCCAGGGCCCGGAACGGCTCGCTGTCCACGGGGGAAACATTAGAGGGCTCATCGATGGGCCCCAGCACAGTGACAACCACCCGCTCGTCGGCCACGGTCTTGCGGATATGCTCCAGGATGATGGCGCTGGTCTCGCCCGGCAGCAGCCGGAAATTTACCACCATGCTGGCCCGCGCCGGCAGGATGTTCTCCTTGGAACTGCCCTGGGCCATGGTGGTGGCGGTGGTGGACCGGATCATGGCGTTGGTGGTGGGGGCCTGCGCCATGCTCGCCTTCACCCGTGCCCCAAACAGCCACAGGTTGGCATAGCTCAGGCGCTGCGAAAAGGGCATCTCCGGGGCCAGGGTGGCGAACATCTCCCGCACCGCCCCCCGGATGGCTGCCGGACGCTGGTTTGACTCCAGTCGGCTTACGGCCCGGCCCAGGATCCCCAGGCCAGTGGTCGGTGGCGGCTGCGAAGAATGTCCCCCGTCCTGCTCCACCGCTAACTCAACGGTCATGTAGCCCTTCTCGGCGATGCCAATCTGCGCCACCGGTCCCTCAATGCCCGGCAGCTCCCCCTCGCTGATACTGCGCCCTTCATCCAGGATGTAGAACGCCCGCACATTACGCTGCTTGAGGAGCTCCACCATAGCTCGCGCGCCATCCCCGCCAATCTCCTCGTCGTGGCCGAAGGCCAGATAGAGGCTGCGCCGGGGCCGAAATCCCGCCCCCACCAGCGCTTCTACCGCCTCCAGAATGGCCACCAGACTGGCTTTGTCGTCAATGGCCCCGCGCCCCCAGATGTAGCCATCAGCCACTGCCCCGCTGAAGGGCGGCTGAATCCAGTCCGCCTCGGTACCCGGGTCCACCGGCACCACATCGCTGTGGGCCAGCAGAATGATGGGCGCCTCCTCCGGCTCTGACCCCTGCCAGGTGTAGAGCAGGCTGTACCCAGCCACCACTTGCAGCTGCATGACCCGGTGGACACCGGGGTAGGTCTGGGCCAGGTGGTGGCGAAAGGCGACGAAAGGTGCGGGGTCAAACTCGGTGGGGTTCTGGTGGGAGATGGTACGGTAGGTCAGGGCCTGGCCCAACCTTGCCGCTGCGGCCGACTCGTCCACCTCGATGCCCGCCACCGGCACCACGTCCAGCTGTCGCGACGACAGCGTCAGCGTGCGCACCAGAACGACAGCCACCACCAGAACGATAAGGCCAGCTGCGGCGGTGAATAATCTACGCATCGGTTTCTCCAGTGTTATGTGCGCCCGGGGTCAAGGCCTCGGTTGCCGCCGTTTTAGTCCTCCAGCAGTGCCGTGAGCTTGGCCAGCTGCTGCCCCCAGTTGGCTTTCATGGCATCTGCCTCAGCGGGGTCTGCCAGCTTCGAATGCTGGACCACCACCTGCGTTTTTTCCGGCCCTTTGGGAGTGAACTCCACCCGCACCTCGGTCTCGCAGGCACCCCAACTCATGCGTAGAGATTTGTAGGGTGTCGCTTTGCGGATAGCGAGGTCAGTGTGCGCCAGCCACAAGCTTCGTCGGGCCGGATCGGCAAAGGCCGTGTAGAGCTGATCCGCTGGCGCGGCCACCGTCTTGCTGCGACTGATCTGGTAGCCGTCCGCCATTTCGTGCTTCTTGCGCAGGCCCCGCGCCTGTTCGTAGGTCACCGTCACCATCTGCTGCCACCACGGGCTTACGCCTTCGTGCCGGCCCACCAGCGCCACGATGCTCTTGTGGTCCAGCTCCCTGGCCCCGGCCCGGTCCAGCTGCTCAAGCCACGCGTCCCAAGGGCGTCCGGTGGCCGCTTCCACTGCGGCGTCGCCAATGGCACGGGTGGTTACCCGGGTAGGGGTCTCACCGGACATAGAGCACCACCTGCCACAGGCCCTTGTTCTGCTGGTAGTGCGGCTTCAGGCCGTTGGCCCTGACGACACCGTCCACCGCGTCCGTGGCATGGATATAGATCCGGAAGACCGAGCGGCTAAGGCGGAGGTAGAGGTTTCCGATGGCAAAGGCAACTCTTGTCCACCAGGTATCACGGGGGTAGATAATACCGTAGAGCTTCCGCGCCCGGCCTGAGGATAGCCCCACCAATTCCTTCATGTGGGGGTAGCAGCAGATCACCCGGTCCAGGGTGACGATATCGGCCTCGGCCACATCGGGCGCCAGCTCCACGAAGTCACCGTACGTATAGCTCACCCGCTCCTCCAGGCCTTGCCGTCGGGCCTCGCCCCGGGCCGCCTCCAGGTAGGCCGCGGAGGCATCCACGGCAGCGCCCCCGCTGGCCCCTGCCCTGAGCAGCTCGTGCTGAATCACCCCCACACCACCGCCGACGTCCAGCAGTGTCAGTTCATTTACCCCCTGTGCCTTCAGCGCTTCGAGGAGCAGTTGGGTGGCGCCTGACGGTCCCTTCTTCAGGTAGTTCCGCAGGTCGCGCTTGGCCGTCTTCTCGTCAAAAAACTTTTCGGCGCCCTGGCAGTGGCAGCAGTCCATAGGTGGTGTCCTCGTTGGCTGTCGGGATAGCGGCAGTGCCGCGGATACAGCTAATATAAGCAGCCCAGGCGCGGGAGACTAGGGCCAGGGCAGCAGGGCTACCCCCCGGCCCGGTGGCCATCACGGATCCGCCTTGAGGTTGCGATTTCGGCGGCCCTAAATTGCAGCCTGCGAATCCGGTCTATGTGCACACCCGCCACCACACCCAGCCTCGCCCACCGGTCCCGGCCGTGAACGAGCAGCAGCTCATCAATGAGCTCAAAGGCCTGATTATGGATACCGTCCGCAAGGCCGACTCCGGACACACCGGCGGTCCCTTTTCCTCGCTGGATTTTGCCGCGGTGCTCTACAAGGACATCCTGAGCTACGACCCCGATGACCCCCACTGGCCCAACCGTGACCGGTTCGTGCTCTCTGCAGGCCACGAGTCGGCCCTCCTTTACGCGCTCCTGCATCTCATCGGTTACCTGGAAATGGCCGACCTGCAAGCCTTCCGCCAAGTGGGCAGCCGCACCCCCGGCCACCCCGAGTTGGGTCTCACCCCCGGCGTGGAAGCCACCACTGGGCCGCTGGGTCAGGGGGTGGGCATGGCCGTGGGGCTGGCGGTGGCCGAGGAGATGCTCCGGGCTCGCCTGGGTGGCGCCATCGACCATTGGACTTACTGCCTGTGCAGCGACGGCGACCTCCAGGAAGGGGTGTCCCTGGGCGCGGCGGCGCTGGCCGGACACTGGCAGCTAGGCCGCCTCATCATGTTCTACGACCGGAATCAGGTTCAGATATCGGGCGGCACGGAACGGGTGGATTCTACAGCATACGATCAATTATTCAAGTCATTGGGCTGGCATGTGGCCGTCATCGACGGGCACGACCGCGCCGCCATCCGCCAGGCTATGGCCGACGGGCAGGCTGCCACGGGACAGCCCAGCCTCATCATCGGCAACACCATCATCGCCCACGGCGCCGCCACCATGGCCGGTCAGGCCGTTACCCACGGCGCACCCCTGCCGCCGGAAGAGATTGCGGCCACCAAGCAGCTCCTCGGGCTGGACCCAAAACAGTTCTTTGCGCTTTCCGAAGCCACCCGCGTTGCCTTCCGGGAGCGGCAGGGGGCGCTACGCAAGGTCGCTGGCGGCTGGCGCACCAGCCTGGAACGACGCCGGCAGGACGCCGGATTCCGTGAGCAGTGGGACGGGTTCTTCGAGCCACCCAACCTCCAAAACGTTGCCTGGCCCCAGTTCGAGGCCGACGCCAAGCTGGCTACCCGCAAGGCCTTTGGCCTGGTCCTGGAGGCGGCGGCCCGGGCGGCTCCCGGCCTCGTAGGCGGCTCCGCCGATCTGGAGCCCTCCAACAATACCGCCGGCTTCGCCCAGGCGTACGGCGACTTCAGCCCCACCCGACGCGAGGGCCGTTCCCTGGCCTACGGCGTCCGCGAATTCCCCATGGGGACCATCAACAACGGCATCGCCCTGCATGGTGGGCTGCATCCCTTTGGCGCCACCTTCCTGATTTTCACCGATTACGAACGTCCCGCCATCCGCCTCCGTGCCCTCCAGCAACTGCCGGTCCTGGGCGTCTACACCCACGATTCGGTCTTTCTGGGCGAGGACGGCCCCACACACCAGCCGGTGGAGCACATCATGTCCTTGCGCGCTATCCCCGGCCTGCGCGTGTTCCGACCCGCCGACGCTGTGGAAACGCTGGTCTGCCTGCAGCTGCTCCTGGCCGGGACGGCGCTGCCGGCGGTGCTGCTGCTCACCCGCCAGACTTTGCCGGTCCTGCCGGAGGCCCTGCAGCCAGCGGTACGGGAAGGAGCGCATCGGGGTGGTTATGTCCTGAAGGAGGTTGCGGGTGCCGCCGATGTCACCATCTTTGCCACCGGCTCGGAAGTCTCGCTGGCACTTGAGGTGGATGAACTTTTGGAAGACCTGGCCGTTCGCATTATAAGTCTCCCCTGCTGGGAATTGTTTTTCGAGCAGCCCCAGGCGTATCAACGAAGATTGCTTGAGGGCAAGGCCGGATTGAGAGTATCCCTGGAAGCGGGCGCCACTGTAGGGTGGGAGCGCTTCACCGGCCGGAGTGGCCTCACAATCGGCGTCGACCGCTTCGGTGCTTCCGGGCCCGGCAGAAAAGTTGCTGCTCTGATGGGGCTGGGGGGTCAGGAAGTAAGCAACCGCATCCGAACTGTTTTGAAATCGATCTCGACTGAGTAATTTTCACTCTCATGGCTGAGCGCACCAAACTCTGGTATTTTCAAAATTTCAACCTCTTCAAGGAAGTGGAGGATAGGACCCTCATCCAGCTGGCGATGTTGAGCCAGATGAGTTACAGCACTAAGAAAGAAGTGGTCTACTTTCCCGAAGAGCCATCCAACACCATTTACCTCCTCAAATCGGGCAAGATCAAGATCTCCCGCATTTCCCCTGATGGACAGACCGTCACTCTGGCCTTGCTTGGCGCGGGCGAGATATTCGGGGAGTCGGCTATCCTGGGTCAGGAAACGCATCAGAATATTGCCGAAGTCGTGGAAGACGCTGTCATTTGCGCCATGGACCGGGCCGCATTCCAAGAGCTGCTCGAGAACAGCAATGCCCTTAGCCGCAGAGTCCGCTCCCACCTGGGCTTGCGCATCCGCAAAGTGGAGGCGCAGGTTGAAGACCTGGTTTTCAAGGACGCCCACCAGCGGGTCGTCAGTTTCCTGGTCCGCTACGTGCGGGATTTTGGCAAGAAAATGGTGGATCTCTGGGAGGTACGGCCCTTCCTGACGCATCAGGATATCGCCGAGCTCACCGCCACCAGCAGGCAGACGGTTAATGCCATCCTCAATGAACTCAAGTCCGATGGCAAGATCGATTTTACCCGCCAATTCCTCAGGATCAATGACCCTGACAGCTTGCTGAAATAGCTGCCCAACCCGTCGGGCAACTTACACTTCCTCCCCCGCTTCTGTCTGCTCTGAGACAGCGCCGGGCCTACGAGAGGGTATACTTTTACCCCATGGCCAGCGAGGCTGAAACCACGACCCCCTTAACGGTTACCCTTCTGCACCGACCGTACTGCCCGTCATGCGAGGATTTGCTGGCCGAACTGGAGCCCATGCGCTCGGGATCGGAGGTCCGGTTCGACGTCATCGATATCAGCGCGCATGAACCGCCCCCTTTTGCACAGCCCTTTGTTGTACCCGCTACCTACGTAGGGGACCAGCTCTGGCGTTACGGCGCATACCCCGTCAGTGAGTTGCATGCACGCCTGCAACTGGAAACTGGACGCACGGGCCTCACTTGACGTAACCTGCCCCGTATCTCGAAACTGGGCCGGTTCACGAAGGCCGGGAGGCCCACTTTGTGGCCGCCCTGTGGCCCAGCGCATCAATTTGCTGCTCACAGCCAAGCCGCAATTGATTAACTTTGGGCGCACTCAAGGTGCCCTATCTCAGTTTTGAGCCCATCCAACCTCCAGATCGCCTAAGCCCCGGTACTTATGGCCAAGTGGGACCCCACAACATTCTTGCAGTTTGCCAAGGCACAGTGCCCGGTCCACGTCGTCAAGGTGCTGGAAGACCTGGTGGCCTTTAGCCAGAAGGAAGCCGATTTGGTGGCCTGGGGCCGTGGCCGGGAAACGGGTATGCTCACCTACCGTGCCCGCTCCGATGAAGGCATACTCCCCCTGTTCAACATCACCACGGACGGGCAAATCAAGTTCTTCATCAACCACCTCCGCAATAAAGGTGTGGCCCGGGAGATTATCCGCGACTACCAGCTCAAGGTGGAGTCCACCTTCCTGCTGGATCTCAGTCCCGAAGTCTATCCTCAGGATGTCTTCCACCCGGTAGATGACCTGTTCCACACCCAGAATCAGGTGGAAAAGTTCAAGAATTCCATCCTGGGGGTTACAGCCCGCCTGCATCAGTAGGCCGGCGGGCGGGCCACTGACGGTCTCGCGAGCCAGGCATGCCCGCTAACCTGACACCCCTGGTGGTCGCCCTGGAGGCGCCGGTCAATCCCAACATCTACGTTCTCCATGTGCGCCGCCACCTCACCGACGAAATGGCCGATAAATACAACCGCACCACCATGACCCGGGCGCCCCAGTGGGTGCAGCCTTTCTTCGGCTTTCAACCCATCTCCGAAGTCCACGTGATGCGCCATCGGCTCCGCTTCCGAACCTACAAGAAGGAGTATGACTGGTCGCTCTTCCGGGACTACCTCCTGGAGCGCGTAGTGCCGGAGATCTTTGGCGCCGTGGAAGTCATAGCCCTTCCCGCTGGCCCCCTCCGGCGCAGCTACTCCCTATCTATACGTTTCGAGGACCCTCTGGTGGTGGAGGGTCTGGCCGTCAGCCGGGTTCACCCGTTTACCAAGGCAGTTTTTGCCATCGAAGGGGTGGCAGAACTGGTCTGCCGGCGACAGGAGCTGGTGTTGAAGCGTTCACCGCTCTACAGCTTCGAAGAGCTGGAGGCGCAGCTGCAGCCTTTGTTGGAGTCGTCGTCATAGCCGGGTCGGGTCGCGAAATCGGTTGCTATCCGTCGCTTTTCCCGCCTTAAATTAGCCTCCACAGCCTGCCGCTATCGTCTGATGTCACAACCCTTTCTATTGCTCGGCCTGCTCCTGATTCTGGCGTACTTTGTGCTGGCGGGCTACCGCAGCTATCAGCGCAACCGGCTTGAGCCGGAGGACGAAAGCTGGGATGAGGAGTGGGACTGCCCCGAGTGCGGGTTTCATGTGCAGGCGGGAACCAGTTGTGTTTACTGCGGGACGTCCCGGCCGTCGGCCAACTGAAGGTGTGCGGTCCCCTGTGCCTGAAAACGTCGCTGCTGCGGCGCTAAAACTTTGAAGACCAAGACTACATGAGGAGCCAGCCATGAGTGCCGACAAACCTGCATCCCGTCCGTCCCCTTTCGATGAGGTGAACCAGCGCCTTGACGAGGCCCGGGAGATGGCCGAGGTCCCTGAGGAGGCGATGGCCCTGCTCAAAAACCCCTACCGCGAGATTCGCGTCGAGATCCCCCTGCTAACCAATGGCCATCTGCAACTTTTTGAGGGCTACCGCATCCAGCACAACGGAGCCCGCGGTCCCTACAAGGGCGGCATCCGCTACCATCCCCACGTGGACCTGGAGGAGGTGCGCGCTCTCGCTTCCCTTATGACCTGGAAAACGGCTCTCGTGGACATTCCCTTCGGTGGGGCCAAGGGGGGCATTGCCTGCGATCCCCTGACCATGAGTGAGGACGATCTCTATAATGTGACGGTCACTTTCTTTACCCGCATCGCCATGATCCTGGGTCCCAACCGCGACGTGCCCGCGCCCGACATGGGCACCAACGCCAAGGTCATGGGCTGGGCCATGGCGGCCTATGGCAGATTGAATGGTCACACCCCCGCCATTGTCACCGGCAAGCCCCTGGAACTGGGGGGCTCGGTGGGACGGGAAGACGCCACCGGTAAGGGCGTGGTGATCGTCACCGAACACTGGGCCGAGGAGAACGGCCGGTCCCTCAAGGGGGCCCGGGTGGTCGTGCAGGGCTTTGGCAATGTGGGCTCCTTTGCGTCCCTGCACTTCTCCGAAAAGGGCGCCCAGGTCATCGCCGTCAGTGATGTGCGGGGCGGTATTCGCAATGATAGTGGTCTGGATATTCGCGGCCTTATGGCCCATGTCAAGGAGACCGGCTCGGTCGTCGGTTTCGAGGCGGGCGATCCGCTGGACGGCGACGAGCTCCTGTTCCAGGAGTGCGATTACCTGGTCCCTGCGGCCCTGGGCGGGGTCATCACGGGTGATAACGCCGGCCGTCTCAAGGCCCAGGTGGTGGTGGAGGCCGCCAACCACCCGGTGACCCCGGAGGGGGGCGATGTTCTCACGAATAACGGCGTCGCTCTCATCCCCGACGTCATCGCGAATGCCGGTGGCGTGGTGGTGAGCTATTTTGAGTGGGCCCAGAACATTCAGCAGTTTGCCTGGAAAGAGTCCCGCATTCACGAGGAGCTCTACACCATCCTCCGCAAGAGTTTCGCCAATGTGCTGCACTTTGCCACCGCCCGTAAGTGCAGCCTGCGCCAGGCCTCCTTCGCCATCGCGTTGGGCCGGGTTTACCAGGCCTCCGTGGCCAGGGGTTACATCCGCATCTGATCGGCCTGCGTCAGTCCGACGGAGTGCCCATCCGTCCCGCCCGGCTGCCCCGGCTCCGGTTTGATCGGGGTCACATTCCTGGCGCCATGTGATGGGGGACATACTATCTCCCGCAATTTCCCCGTACCATTCGCCCGCCCGTGGATATGACTGTCATGATCAACGACCCAGAATTATTTGCCCCCCTTAGCCCGGTTCCCTGGGACCGACGCAACCCCGGCAGCAGGGAGCTCGCCCCTGACCAGCGCTCCTGGCTGCGTCGCAAGTTGATCCTCAATATTTCACTTTTTGCCCTCAGCTTTATTGGTGTCGGGTTGGTGCTGATCCTCCTGGACGTCTAGCCACCTGCAACTGTCGTCCGGTTGCCCTCCATGCACCGGCCCGGCGCCCCTGCCTTTGGGGGCGCCTTTTTTTGCCCAATTGCCGGCCTGCACCCCCTTAGGTATCAGCGCTGCCGGTAGTCTGCGGCCGCCAGATGGCCAGGGCCAGCCCGCCCACGATGACCGCCGCGCCAAGGGCCGTGGCCGGCGGCACTGCCTCGCCTAGAATGAGCAGCGCCAGCACGGCCGACTCCACCGGTTCCAGCAACCCAATCAGCGACACCAGCGGCGCCCCCAGATGGCGCAGGCCCCAGTTAAAGATCGTGTGCCCTCCAACCGTGGGCAGCAGTACCAGCAACAGTAGGTAGACCCAGGGCCCACTCGACCGGGGCGGTCCCGGCACCCCGAAGGCCAGCGCCATCAGCAGCAGCACCACGGCGGCCGTGGCGTAGGTCACCTCCACGTGCATGATGGTGCTTAAGGTCTGCCGTGCCGCGCGCCCCAGCAGCAGGTAAACCGCCGCAAACAGCCCCCCGGCCAGGGCCAGCAGGTTACCCAGCGCCGGTGCCGAGGCGCCCCCAACGACCGAGTCCCCGCCCAAGTCCTGCCACTGGATGAAGACCACCCCGGCCAGCGCCACCACCGCTCCCACCACCTGGTTCCGGGCCACCGGCACGCGCAGCAACCACAACGAGATGGCAATCACGAAGATGGGGTGGGTGGCCACCATCAAGACGGAATGGGCCACTGTAGTGTAACGCAGCGAGGCGATCCAGGTGGCGAAGTGTAGCGCCAGAGCCACGCCTGCCAGCAACGAGTAGCGCAGCTCCCTCCACGCCGGCGGTCCCTGGCGGGCCAGCTCCCACCAGAACCACGGCAGCAGGAGCAGGGCCGCCCCGCCCACCCGCACATAGCCGATGGTAAGGGGGGACACCCCGGGCAAGAAGCGGATCCAGATGGCCGCGGATGAGGCCATCAGCGAGCCCAGCATGACCACGGCGGCAGCCTCGGCGAAGGACGTGGATTTCACGCCGCGGCCACGGGCTGGACGGGGGGGAACACGGTCATGGTCTCGGGGCCGAAGCTAAGGTGTCGCAGGTTCGGGGGCAGCTTGAATCTGGCGTCACGGCGGCCTATATTCTCAACGCAGTCGGCTCGACCGATTTTGACAATGGGATGACATGAGACCGTATTTCCTACTGGCAGCGATAGTATGTGTGGCCTGCGCGGTTGAGCCGGGCGATGATTCGGTCACCTATGGCGAGCAGTTTGTTCTGAGCGTGGGCGCGAGTGAAATCGTCGGACCCGAGGACGTGGAAATAGGCTTTCACAGCCTGCTTCACGAATTGCGCTGCCCACTGGATGTGGATTGCATTTGGGCCGGCCGGGCGCGAATCCAGGTCTGGTTCCACGTCCCCGGCCAGGATACCGTCTACCTGGAGCCCCTCATTGAGGCCTACGTCTTCAGTGCGGACGAGGGGGCTCACAAGCGCGTGTATACTCGGCGGCACAGCATCGCCCTCCGCCAGCTCGACCCCTACCCCATATGGTTTGTTGAGGCGTCCGACTCTGCCGATCTGGCGGCCAGCCTCACCTTCTCGCTGAACCCTGTCCCCATGGAGTCGGACCGGCTCATCTTCGTGGATGGCTCCAGTTTCGACGCCTTCCGCGCCAACGTGATTGACGCCTTCGAGGTGGATAGCGTCAGTGTCAGCGGCGACACCCTCGTGGTCAGGGTGCGCTACTCTGGTGGCTGCAAGGAGCACGATTTCTTTGTTGTCGGCAGCCAAGACTGGGTGCCATTGGCCCCACCCCTCATGGACGTGGTGGTCATTCACGATGGCCATCTCGACGCCTGCGAGGCGTACCTGTGGAGATACCTCCTTATTGGTCTGACGTCCATTCGGGAGCAGCGGGGCAGCGGTGTTGTGCTCATCGCCGTGCAAAGCGCCCCCGACACCGTCCTCTACAGTTTTTAGCCTTGCGCCACTGCACGGTTTTCGCCGCCGTGGCTATTAACTTCCCCCATGCCCGAACTGCCCGAAGTGGAAACGGTGGTGCGCCATCTCCGCCCCCAACTGGTGGGACAGGGCATCACCGGATTCACGGCCCATTGGGCCAAGGTCACCGCCCCGGCCACCCCTGACGAATTCGCCCGCCAGGTGGTGGGCCGCTCGATCAGGGCTGTCGACCGCCGGGGCAAGTTCATCCTGCTGGGCCTAAAACACGGCCTGGTGCATATCCACCTGCGCATGACGGGCCGCCTCCAGGTGACGCCCCCAGGCGCCCGCGACGCGCCGGCCCACGTCAGCGCTGTCTTCGAGCTATCCTCCGGCGGCCAGCTCCTGTTCCGCGATGCGCGCAAGTTTGGCCGCATCGGCTACCTGGACAGTAGCGCCGCGCTGGATGAGAGTCTGGGGCCGGAGCCCCTGTCGGAGGCCTTTTCGCCCCAGCGCTTCCGGCGGATGTTGGCGGGCCGCCGGCGGCAAATCAAGCCCCTGCTGCTGGACCAGGCCTTCATCGCGGGGCTGGGCAACATCTATGTGGATGAAGCCCTGTTCCAGGCCCGCATCCACCCCTTGACCCGCGCCCACCGGCTGAGTCCCCGTAAGGCCACGGCCCTTCACCGCGCCATCCGCAACACGCTGCAGGCCAGCATCGACCGTCAGGGCACCACCTTCATCAGCTTCGGATTCGGCAACGGCCAGACCGGCAGCTTCCGGGAGCAGCTCCAGATCTTTGGCCGTCAGGGCGAGCCCTGCCCGGTCTGCGGCGCCGGCATCGTGAAAACGCGGGTCGCCCAGCGCGGCACGCACCTGTGCCCCCGCTGCCAGCGACTGCGCGCTCCCCGCAAAGCCTGATGGGACCGGTCTGGGCAGCGCCTCCTTGACTTTGTGCCGTCCCCTGCCCTAATCTCGCACACGTGTCCCGTTACGTGCATATGAGCATCGCGGCGCTGGCCCTGTCGGCGTGCGCCACCCATCCCACCATCAGCCCGGTGCCCCTGAAGCGCGGCGAGACCTTTATGGCCTACACCCTCAGCAGCGAGAATGTCATGCCTCTGGTGGTCTATCGCCGCGGTCTCAGTGACGCCTGGGATCTGGGTCTGCGCGTGGGCCTGCCCGTCGTCGGTTCCGGCGTCGATATCAGCCGCCTGCTCTCCACCAGCGACCGGCGCTCAGACGTCATGAACCTTTCCTACGGCTTTAACCCGAATCACAACATCGACATCACCTATTACCGCGTCAGCCACCGCACCCGAACCAGGAAAAAGGACAGCGTCAGACGGCTCCGCTATTTCGGCCTGCGCGGCATGTTTATCTTAAACGGTATTGGGGGCCGGAGCAGCACGCGCTTCGGCGTCCTGGTGGGGGGTGGCCGCCGCGTCCGGGCAGCAGATGAGGCCAGCCTGCCCCGCTTCCATCGCTTCCAATGGGAACTGGGCTACTTTCACGATTTCAACTCCATGCCCCTGCGGGCCGTCATCGACCCCAAGCCCTTCGACAAGGGGCACGAACTCTGGCAAGACCGCTACGCCGACTCCCCCCACTCCACCAGGGCCGGGTTTCCCACCGAACACGCACGCATCACCGGCTTCTCGCTGCGGGTCTCCTTTCCCCTGCGGGTGGCGCCCAAGGGGGCGGTGGATGAGGACGGGGGCTCGTGATATCAGGGGCCAGTTCACTCGCTAGCATCGGGGGAATCCTGCTTCTGCTGGCGTGCCAGTCCGGTCCTCCCGACATGGAGGCCGCCCTGGCGCTCTACCGCGAGGGCCAGATCAATCCCGCCCGGCGGGAGCTGTTGGCCTACATCGCGGCCTATCCCTCAAGACCCGAATCCGACGATGCCCGCCAGCGTGTACGCCTGATCCGGCGCATCAAGGCCCTGGAGGCCGAGACGGTTGCCCTGTGGCGTCATGGCGACCTGGAGGGTGCCCGGCGCACACTGGGCGTCATGCGGGTGCTGCATCCCGTCTATGTGAACTCGGCGAGCCTCTTCCGGTTGCTCGACCTCGAGCATGCGCCCGAAACACACGGTGAAGCCGCCGCTGGTCTCCAGCTCATAGATCCGGGCGATTCCAGCGTGGTCCGCCGCATACCGCTGGCGCTGACGCTCCTCGACCGTCAGGAGGAGGCCGTCATCATGCTCGCGCGCGAGCGCGAGGCCGCCCATCTGCAGGGTCAAAGTACTTCCGGCGGGCCGGCGGCACTGGAAAGCTCAAAATTACTGCGCCGGAAGGTGGCGGCCCATCGAGCCTTCGAACGGGCCACAGCCAGCCCCGATCCGTTGTCGGCCGAGATCGAACGCCTGGCCGGCCAGCTGGACCACCTCTTGCGCTACGCCGCGGCCGGACCCAGCCT
>JADFSS010000032.1 GCA_022560655.1 Candidatus Neomarinimicrobiota bacterium | reverse complement strand
GTTCTATTGCTCCAACTCTTTGAGCCGCTAGGCTTGACTGGTGAGCATGCCACCGCATTCTTTGCGCTAACGGTAGCAGGTCTGAACACTCACGCCGATCTGTCTAGCGGCATTCTCAATGGTCATTCCCTGGCTGAGCAGTACTTCAACTTCCCTCAGATGATGGATAATCTGATCAGGGGTATATCGCTTTGTGGGCATGGGTTGCCTCCCTCATGGCTGCCAAATCCTAACTTAAAAAAGTGGTACAGCTTTTGGGGGGCAGGTCAAAATAACTACTATTAGTTACCGGCCCTTATTATCCAATCCTTTGAAATATTATGATACCGTTCCAGAGAGTGGGGTGTGGTTTGCGAGAAGTAGTCCTGTCTAATAGAATCTTGTAGCGGTTGGAACTATTAGCAATAAAATCCATCGTCGCCTGTCTAGGAGGATCATCATTTGTATCATCGATTAGAATAATACAATCTTTTGAAAAAAATGGTTCCGCCATTGCAAGGGCTTCTAACTGAAGTTCATATGTATGCTTAGCATCATATATGAGGAAGCCGATCGTTCCTTTATGCATATTAGCGAAATAGTCACGATAATCTGTTTCAAAGAATTGATGATGTGAACTCTTATATCTACTAAATCTCTTGGGAAACTTTTCCCGCTCACCACGTTGACTCTTCCTGGAAAAATTGTCGATCCCAACACAAGTCTTGTCGCTGTTATTAATTAATCCACACAAAAAAGTGAATCCATGCCAGACACCAATATTGACGAATACATGCTCATCAGACATATGAGAGACGCCTCGGTTAATCATGGCCCCTATAGAAAACGTGGACATTTTTGGAACTCTACAAACTTTGCGCAGAGTGCGTCTCATTTCCTGCTCATCCTCAGGAAGTCTTGTAATCCAACTTTCAAGAGGAAGACCCACCCTAGCCAGGTGATTCAATAGCTTCATAAAGCGTCTGGGGAGTTTCGTATTAGGCCTAATCAAGCGGAACGTTATATTATTAATATAATTAGCATAATCCATGACTTACACCTCAGGACGGATTGCACAAAAGATTTTCGTGAAAATTATCATGGGCAATAATCTGTTTATTTACTTATTACAATGAAATGGGACCATACATGATCTGGCACTAAAATAATTGTCGGGAACCCATAAGCCTGCAAACTTCTTAGCTGAATTTAATACATTGCCTGCATGCCTCTTCGAGCATCCCCACCATGTTTCCTTCCAGAGGGGCTGAAGTTGCTACCTTTTGGTGGACACGCCAAGAAGTCATAGATTCCCTGTCATAGCAAGGGAGGCATCCATGATGGAGGAGCAGAGGTCACGGCGGCAGTATACCCGGGAGTTCAAGGTGGAAGCGGGGGAACTGTTGCTCTTCGGCGACAAGACGGCAATGGAGCTAGCCGGCAACCTGGGCATCCGGGTAGAGTTGCCGTACAGCTGGATGAACGAATACCCGAGCAACAGAGCCGATGCCTTTCCCGGTACGGGGCATCCTGGCGGACCCCGAGGAGGAGAGGATACGCACATTGGAGCGTGCACTGGCCAGTGTCGCCGAGGAGCGCGATATCTTGAGAAAGCGTTGGCCATTTTCTCGTAAACACCCAGATGAAGTACCAGTTCATGGCCGCTCAACGCCTCGCATTTGGCGTGGAGAAGATGTGCCGACTTTTTGCCGTAAGCCGGAGCGGATTCTATCGCTGGGAGCGAGAGGGGGGGAAAACAGACGGGCGGCTGAGGACCGCCCGCTGCTGAACCCTATCCAGCGCATATTCGAGTCCACCAGGGGTCGCCACGGGAGCCGTCGTATCACCACCGAGTTGCGGGACCAGGGTTGCACCTGCAGCCGCCCTGGGCTGACGCCCGCCAACACCAACTCGATCAAGGTGGTACTGCTGAAGCAGGGGTCATTGTTAAGCTCTACCCCGGAGAAGTAAATTATGTCGCAACAATTTAGTGTTCACTTTGATAATATTGCGTTGACGATCTGCTAAGTACAGGTGCAATCACGGGGGCACTAAACTGTTGATCTTGAAAGTCGCCATATTCATGATCTGCTCAAATTTCTAGATCATATGCCGAAGCCGAAGCCTATCGACTTTCATTGGGTGTTTGAAATGAATGGAACGCCCCCGCAATTGTGGCCGCTGGTGAGCGACACGCACGCCTTTAATCGGGTAACCGGGCTACCTCCCTGGCGCATCCGAGAGCGGCCTGATCCCCTGGGGGGCAGCATCCGGGAAGTCAGTATGAGGATATACGGTGTTAACCTGCGCTGGCGTGAGAATCCCTTCGGATGGGTCAAGCCGCACAGTTTTTCCGTGTTAAGGGAGTATGAAAACGGTCCCATCTTATCCATGTTCGTTCAGGTTGAACTCCAGGATATGAGGAGACAGGGGTTAGGGCAAACCAGGCTGCATTATAGCGTAACGACCGTACCCCGCCGGTCATGGTATCGAGCCGTCATTCTTTTTCAACTAGGCGTCATCTCTCGGCGCCGGTTCAGCCGGGCTTTCGCGCGTATCTCTGACTATGTGGCGGAAAAAGTAGCTGATCCCTATCCGCAACCCGAAGGCCAGATCAGTCGGAAGGGCACGGCCCGCCTTGAGGCGGGAATGGCGGAGCTGTCCAGGAAAGGATATGATGGCGAGTTGTTGTCAAAATTCAAGTCTCATATCAGGAACGCACCCATCGCGCTCTGCGATCGTATGGGTGCCTATATGTTGGCCCGGAGTTGGGCCGCCCCACCGAAGGCCGTCCTGAGGCTTTTTCTCGAGGCAACCCGACAAGGCATCCTGGAGTTGTCCTGGGATATCATGTGCCCAGCATGCCGGGGCGCCAAGAAACGCTCATCCAGCCTGGCTGACCTTCGCAGTGAAGCTCATTGTCCCTCATGCAACATCAGCTTTGATGCAAATTTTGACCAGCTCGTTGAGGTCACCTTCAACACCGCCGCGGAAATTCGACCGGCTAATGTGGCCAGCTATTGCGTGGGCGGGCCTTGGGCAACCCGGCACATTCTGGTTCAGGACATAGTAGGCCCCGCCGGTAGACACGATATTAAGACCAATTTTGCCGTTGGCACTTACCGGCTGCGATCTCCTCAAGTCCCCGGCAACAGCATGCTTGAGGTCGAGCCGCAAACCGCCGCAGCGCCACATGCGCCCATTGGCATCATCATCAATCCAGATGGGTTCCAGCCGGAGCAGGTTACCGCATCGGAAGGACCCCTACGATTCGTGGTGGAAAATCGGCTTGACCGGGCAGTGCCTTACCTGATCGAAGATGCCTCCTGGACGAAAGAGGTGGTTACGGCAGCAGACATTACCAGTTTGCAGGAGTTCAGGGATATTTTCAGCAGCGAAGCCCTGGCCCCGGACGAGCAATTTGCTATCCGCAACCTTACCTTTTTGTTCACCGACATAAAGTCGTCCACGGCCATGTACCAGGAGCGGGGCGATTCGCCCGCCTACAGGCTGGTGAGAGATCATTTTGAAATACTTTTCAGGGCGGTGCGGGAGAGCGGCGGCGCGGTAGTCAAAACGATCGGCGATGCGGTCATGGCCGTATTTCAAGAGCCTGCTGATGCTCTGAGCGCCGCAGTGGCCATCCAACGCCAGCTGCCCTCCGATGAAGTACAGCTGACCCTCAGGGTAGGGATTCACGCCGGGCCTTGCGTCGCCATCACCTTAAATGACCGGCTCGATTACTTCGGTACCACCGTCAATACCGCGGTGCGACTGGAATCGCAGGGTAAGGGCGGCGATATCGTCCTGACTCGGCGACTTTTGGAGGATTCCGGTATTGAGCAGGCGCTGCGGGCCATTCCGCACCAGCGGTCTTTTGGGCAGGCGGAATTGAAGGGGTTGGCCGGTCAGACTCCCATCTGCCACATTCGGCTTGAGGAGCAAAAAATCGACCCAAAGGGTGGGTTGGTATGAAGCCAGTTTTAGTGGCTTGACGGCGGCATCAATGGGACCGTTATTGCCCGCCGGTGACGCCAGAGTATAGCAAATCCATCAAGCTGGTGCTGCTGAAGAAAGCCCTGCCGCGCGACCTCGGGCCTCTACTATGCCGCCTACCGGGTTGAGGGTCAATTGTTCACCCGTAAGATGGTGCTGCTGAAGTAGGGAATGCTGCGTCCTGGCATACGGAATGTAGCATGCGAAATTTGAAGACCGACCATAAGTGACAGGTTATATAAACTTTAGTGTTGTAGGCTTCCTGCTTTGGGAACAGGGCCTCGGCCCTGGCCGTACCGGCCACGGGGAGGCCGTAGCCACCTAGTCTCGACGTAGCCGTCTACGGCGAGTCCGGCGAGCCGGGTCGAGTGTTCAAATCTCGCCGCCCCGACCGCTTAATTTGCTGACCGGAGGCTCGTTTCTCCTTGGCATTTTATGTTTCGTGCTATTTCAGTCGAGAATCAGGCCAGGTTCCCAAACAACTCTAAACAACCACATTTTACCGAGGAAACTGCATATCTCAAATCGCTATCCTCTCGGGACAGGCAGCAAGCGGGCGTACGGATGGGATCGGGTGTAGTTATGTGCAACCAATTGGGCAATGTGGAGGCCGCCAGGATGGATGATCATTATTAGCCCTACATCGAGCACGATTCGCACCCATGAAACCTCAAGTATCCAAGGCTATCCTTGTGTCTTTGTGGGCTCTAGGGTAAGCTCAAGCCATCACTGTAGCGAAGACCTGTTATGATCAAAAATATCCCCGTCGAGAAGCTGAAGGTTGGCATGTATGTCAATCTTTCCGGGGGCTGGTTGCGTCATCCGTTCCCGAAATCCAAGTTTATTATCAGGTCCCAGGCTCAGATCAAGAAGCTGGCCGCCAGCGGCATAAAGCAAGTGAGCGTTGATACCGAGAAAAGTCGGATTGTCGCCGATTCACTTGCGAAGAAGCAAGCTGGAAACGGCAGTTCAGTGCCTGTAGAGCCTGATCCTATGGAGTTGATCCTGAATGGTTTGCGGCAGGAAATGGACGATGAACAGCTGGAGCCCATTGAGAAAGCCGAGGTCGTTTACACCAACTCGATCGATATGATGAGCAATCTGCTGGAGCATCCCACGGTTCCCAACATAAAAAAAAGCAAGATGATCATTGCGGTCGTGGTTAATCATCTTCTTGCTGAAGGCGAAGCTAACCGCACGCTGATGAAGGTACTGGCAACAGACTACTATACCTACACCCACTCCGTCAATGTGGGCGTATTGAGCGTTCTACTGGCCAAGGAAATTTTCAAGGGGACACGCGGGGTGACTGCCGGGTCTATGCAGGAGCTTGGGGCAGGTTGCTTCCTTCATGATTTGGGCAAATGCGAGGTTGCCAGCTCCATATTTGATAAAAAGGGGAGCCTCACGGTTGAAGAGTGGCGGCAGATGCACCTGCACCCCGCCTTCGGCTATGAAATGCTGCAGCAGGCGAAACAGTTAAGTAAGGAGTCCAAGGTGATCGTCCTCCAGCACCACGAGCGGGCCGATGGCAAGGGCTATCCACTGGGTCTCAAGGGTGATGAAATCCACTACTTCGCGCGTCTGTGCTCTATCGTAGACGTGTACGAAGCGCTCACCTCGCAGCGCCCCTATAAGAAGTCACTACCCGCATTTGAAGCTCTAAAGATCATGAAGGAAGAAATGGTTACCCATAACAACCAAGATCTATTTCGTGCGCTGGTCTCGATCTTAGGGCACTAATCGAAGCTGGTTTCTCCACCGCCTTTCTCTGCAAGGGGCAGGATAGAGCCGGTGCAACCCACCGTCTCGAACGACAAACTCTCCGTACTAGAAAACCTGGCTCCAAAAATGGTAATTGAGCTGCTGCACGGAACATAGGCTCCCGTGCCAAGTAATCGGAAGGGGTAAATGCGTATCCGCTACATATCTGGAAGGAAGGTCAAATCAGGCCTGAAAAGCGGGCTTTTCCCTACTTCGGCAGCACGATCTTGCTGGGTTGAGTATGATCCGCTGTTGCCATAGGAACTGAGGGAACCCGTAGCGCTGGCGGAGCTGGCTCTAAGGTGCGGCTACAGGCGGGAAACGCGCTGAGGAGGCGTCCTAAGGCGTTATTCGTTAAGCAGCTCACTAAACCGAACCTCAACATGATGGTCATAGATTTTTTCATAATCTAGCCTATCCAGGGCGAGGGGAACTATTTTGACGAACTCCCCCTGCGCCTCCTCCCAGTTGCCGATGATATTCTTGGCGACCTCTGAGCCAGTATGGAATAGATGTTCGCGAAGCACCCTGAGCACCAGGATGAGGTCGTTTGCAGTAGGCTCGGTGTCCCGCACATACTCCCGGTTCAGATTATCCAGTTGCCCTGGATCGGTGCAGTAGACATAGGCCGCACCACCTGACATGCCGGCGCCAAAATTGAGCCCGATGCGGCCAAGTATGACGACGGTCCCCCGGGTCATATATTCGCAGCAGTGGTTACCTGCACCCTCGACAATGGCGAGGGCGCCGCTATTTCTAACGGCGAACCGCTCCCCGGCCGCACCGGCCACCAGCAGAGTCCCCCCGGTGGCGCCGTACAGGGCAACATTCCCGATGATGGTCTGGGTGGCATGCTGCTCGCGAACCTGTTTCTCGAACCGGATCGTTATCATGCCGCCACTCATGCCCTTGGCGACATAGTCGTTCGCAGCCCCTCGCAGCCGGAGCTCAATCCCTGTGGTCAGGAAGGCGCCAAAACTCTGGCCTGCGATCCCACGCAGTCTCATTTGGATGTTGCCGTGAAAGCCCATCTCGCCGAACAGGAATGCCAGTTCACCGGCGAGCCGGGTGCCCACGGCCCTATCCTGGTTGCATACATCCCGCCGCACGACAACATGGTCGTGTGTCAGAAGCCGGGGTCTGATCTCGGCGATGATGCCGTGGTCCAGGTGTTGCTCTGCCCGCACATGCTCCGGCCGGTATTTTGCGGCGGTGGGCAACGGCAGCCCCTCGCTGGCGGCGGGATTCAAGATAGTGTCGAAGTTCAGCCCTCGCTCCCGGGCGTAGCCGGCATGCTCGCGCTTCAGCGTCAGTATATCGGTCCGGCCGATGATACTTCCCAGGCCGTAGGCCCCGATCTCAGCCAACAATGCCCGCACCTGGTTTGCAACCGCCGTGAGGTAATTGACGGCTTGCTCCGGTCCGGCCTTGAACCGCTTGCGCAGCGTCTCATCCTGTGTCGCTATGCCGGTCGGACAGGTATTCAGGTGGCATTGCCGCGCCATGATGCAGCCGAGGGAGACCAGCAAAGCGGACCCGAAATCGAATTCCTCGGCGCCCAGGGTAGCCGCCATCACGACGTCCCGGCCATTCTTGAGACCACCATCCACGCGCAGGGTGCAACGGGAACGCAGGCCATTCGCCGTTAGTGTCTGGTGCACCTCGGCCAGACCCAACTCCCACGGCAGGCCAGTATGCTTAATGGAACCAAGCGGGCTTGCGCCGGTGCCTCCATCGCCTCCGGCCACTAGCACGATGTCGGCTCCCGCTTTCACGACGCCGGCCGCAATGGTCCCCACACCTGGCTGGGAGACCAATTTGACCGAGACAGCCGCACGGGGGTTGACCTGCTTCAGATCGTAAATGAGCTGAGCGATGTCTTCAATGCTGTAGATATCATGGTGCGGCGGTGGTGAAATCAGCGGAACTCCCAGCGTAGAATTCCTGACGCTGGCAATGGTCATCGTCACCTTACGCCCCGGCAATTGGCCGCCCTCTCCAGGTTTGGCGCCCTGTGCGATCTTAATCTGAATCTCCCTGGCGGCAGAGAGGTAGGCGGTTGTTACCCCGAATCGGGCGCTGGCGATCTGCTTTACAAAGCTGTTAACGGACTTGTCAGGGTTGGAAAGTGCGTACCTGTCGGCCTGTTCTCCCCCTTCACCGGTATTGCTGCGGGCGCCAACGCGGTGCAGGGCCGTTGCCAGGGTACGGTGCACCTCCTCAGATACGGCACCCAGCGACATGGCCCCGGAGCCAAAGCGCTTCAGGATACCCTCCACTCCCTCGACCTGATCGGCGGGGACGGGATCGGTAGCCTTGAAATCGAAAAAATGGCGCAGGTAGACCGGCGCCGCCGGGGGTGGCTGCCCATCAACTTGTGAATCCGCAGCCTGCCGTCCGATCGACTTGAACACGTCCGGCGCGAAACCATGCTTCTCGCCCTTTTTGCGGTATTGGAACCTCCCGTGGTCGGCGAGCCGCTGCAGGCTGCCCCCAAAGGCCTCCAGGGTCCTGCGGGCCAGATCGGTCTGGAGTTGTTCCAGCCCGATCCCCCCAATCGGGCTTGATAGCGATGGGAAATACCTGTCCAGGATTCCCGCTGATAGTCCCATAACATGCAACAACATACCGCCATGGTAGCTGCTGATTGTGGATATACCGGATTTCGCCATGATCTTGATCAGGCCCTCTTCCAGGGAATAGCGGTAGCGTCCCAAATAGGCCGCCCAGTCATCCTCATCGTAATACTGCCTGATGAGGCGGTAGGCCATATACGGATAAATGGCGCTGGCGCCCAACGATATCAGGACCGCTACATGATGGTCTTCTACCAAGTCCCCCGCCCGACATATGAGGGACACCTTGCTGCGGACCCGCTGCTTGATCAGGTGGTTATGTACCGCCGATATGATCAGGGGCATCGGCACTGGCAGGGTATCCGGACTGATGCCCTCGTCACTGAAGATCAGCAGCCGGTACCCTTCCGAAACGGCCTGTTCGCAGTCACCCAGCAGGCCTTCCAGCCACGGCTCAATGC
Source organism: Candidatus Neomarinimicrobiota bacterium (assembly GCA_022560655.1). Taxonomy (NCBI): domain Bacteria; kingdom Pseudomonadati; phylum Fidelibacterota; species Fidelibacterota bacterium. Next base: position 14,899 of record JADFSS010000032.1, on the reverse strand, counting down.
GATCCCCGGATGCCATGAGGCTGCTGAAGGTGCGGGCCCGAAAACCGGTGTCAGGACTGGCGAGTAGGGCCAGTTCCCGGGGGGATAGGACGGGGCTTTCAACCCGCAGCGATTCTCCGACGGTTGGCTTGGTACCTAAAAGATTGCCTTCGCCGCCCAGGTATTGTCGCAGGCTTGTGACCGAGCGCTCCCGGATAGGATCGATGGGCGGATTGGTGACTTGCGCAAAGGCATGTTTGAAATAGTCGTAGAATCGGCGCGGCATTCGTGAGATGATAGCCGGCGGCGTATCATCCCCCATGGAGCCCAACGGCTCGCGCCCGCTTTTGCCCATGGGCATCAGGTAGCGATCGAGGTCTTCCCCGCTCCAGCCTAAAGCGGCCAGGGTGGCCGGGCCGGGGCCGGTGTGTGGCTCAGCCAACTCGTCGAACTCATCGCGGTCAGCGCGCCGCGCTATGATCTGAACGCTGTCAGCGATCAACCTGGTATAGGGCGCCCGGCTCGACACTTCGGTCTTAATGGCGGCATTCTCCATGAATCCCCGGCCATCCAGGGCAAGGGAAAACAGTTCGCCGGCCATCATGTGGTGATGAAACACCAGGTTTTCGGGGGTCACATCCACAACCCCGGCCTCCGATGCCATCACAACCAATCCATCCTTGGTAACCGTATAGCGCAAGGGTCGCAGCCCGTTCCGGTCCATCTTGGCGCCTACGAAGTTGCCATCCGTGACCACTAACGCCGCCGGGCCATCCCAGGCTTCCATGAGGTTTTCATGGTAGACATAAAAATCACGCAGGGCAGGATCCATGTTGGGATGCTTGCGGTACGGCTCCGGCAGCATCATCATCAGGCTGCGGAACATTCCGCGGCCACTCCGCATGAGAAATTCCAGCACATTGTCCAGGCTGAAGGAATCGCTGCCCTCATCGGTTACGATGGGCTTGAGGGTCTCCAGATCAGACCCCCAAAATTGCGACTGCATTTCCCGCTCCCGGGCCTGCATCCACAAGCGGTTACTCTTGATGGTATTGATCTCTCCGTTATGGGCTAGCATGCGGAAGGGCTGGGCCATATGCCAGTTGGGGAGCGTATTGGTCGAGAAACGCTCATGAAACAGGGCCACCTTGGCCAGATAATCGGGCTCAATCAAGTCGGGGTAGAAACGGTCCAGGTTTTCCGCTTTTATCAGCCCCTTGTATACGATGATGCGCGAAGAAAGTGAACAGATAAAGGTATCCTTTATCCGGCTGAATTCGCTCTCGACAGCCTTCCTTAACAGGAACAGTTCGCTCTCAACGGGACGTTCGGTGCCGGGTGGGACTATCAGGAAAACCTGAATAATCAGTGGGCAGGTCGCCTGCGCCTGCTTACCCAAGGCCTTGCGATTAATTGGAACATCCCTGGCGCCCAGGAATTTGAACCGGGCCTTGTCTGCGTGCTTCCGGAAGGCACCCAGCAGGGCCTGCCGGCTTTTCCTGGTGGTAAATATCATACCGACCGCGAGTGTGTCATTTTCGCCGACGTGATAGGAGCAAGACTCCTCCGCGAACCGCGCAAACAGGGCCCGGGGGATATCGGTCATGATGCCGCCGCCGTCCCCGGTTTCATCGTCAGCACCCCGGGCGCCGCGATGGGCCAGACGGGTCGCCGCCTGCAGGGCGAGGGTCACTACCCGTCGGCTCGGCGTTCCGGAAATCTCAGCGATGAAGCCGGTACCACAGGCATCGTGCTCCCGTCGGGCATCGTAGAGCGGGAATCGTGTTGCGACGGATGTGGACATAGGCTCCCAATCAGTTTCGAAAAGTGCATTCCCCCGGTACAACGAAGGCGCAGAACAATTATGTATTGGTGGCCGCGCTCAGTCAGGGAGGTAGCGTATGATAAACGATCATTGAGTGATTGTCAAGGGGTCACCCAAAATTGGCCTTTGCGGACCGCCTGGGTCATGGGAGCCCGGAGCGAGATCAATGCCCAGGCCCCCTCCTTCGTAGTGCCAACTCTCACACCAGGCCGGAGCAGGAGAGCGAGGGATAGGGCCCCGGGCGGATAATGCTAGAGAGAAAGTGGAGGGAGGTCAAGGGGTGGCACTTAGGACCAGCCTTCAGGCGGGAAACGCGCTCAGGTTGCATCCTGGGGCAAGACCGTCGTCTGCCGGGAGGCTACTTAATCAGGACCCCCGCATTCTGCGGGACAGGGGCATCTTGATGGACCGGGTGACCTGGACGCCATCGTCTGCTATGCGCAGATTAAGGCATACTGCCAGATCTCGGAGTAACTGAGGTGGTGTTTGGTACCCGTACATCCGTTATGCTCCAGCCCACGATCTTATCCGGGGACATATACACGGGCTCTTCTCCCGTTCTATCGTAACGCCCGATGATGCAACTATCCGGATTTCGGGTGGGACGTGTGGAACAACTGGCAGTCCCATCGAGCCAGTGGCGTAGAAATTATAGGATTTTTTCATCCGCTTCCTGCGAACCTGGAACCAGGTCTTCATCGGTCTCGACATACCAGTGCCGCGTTATATAATACTGTGCGTCGATACCCCCGTCGAACCCCTTGATGTTGAGTCGCTGGCCGAACGCCTTATACGAAGCTGTGCCGTACCAGCACGGTTAGCTGGATGCGCCGGTAAGCTTGGATATTTTCCGAGCGATTTCCAAAAACCCTCACCTTGCCGCAGGGATAATGAAGTCAGTGCGACCATCAGGGCCACTTCTGGCATCACTCAGGAGGGGACATCCCCAGCTCCGCCATCATATGTGTGAGTGTTTCCCGCAGACCTTCCTCAAGCGGCCGCACGGCATAGCCCAGCTCGCGTTTCGCCTTCGCATTGCTTGCCAGATAGGTGACCCCTGCGGCCACCCGCAAGGTTTCGGCTGAATACATTTCAGGCACGGGTACAACCGCACCCAAAACCCTCATTATCTTGGACATAAATTTCAACATAGCTGGACGAACACGAAGGAGTGGTGGCCTTATCCCCGTTATCCTTTCTGCAATTGCGAAGGCCTCTTCGAGAGTGTATGGCGGACCCGCGATAATATAGCTTTCCCCTGGCCGGCCTTTTTCCATAGCTAGAATGTGGCCGCGTACCACATCGTCGACGTGTGCCCAGCAAAAGGTGGTTTTCCGTGGCAACATGGGCAGTTTGCCCAGCAGGTATTGTTTAAGTAATTGCCCCAGAGGACCGCTGTCTCCCAGTCCATAGACCAGACCGGGCTGGACAATGACAAGGGGCAGGCCCGCTTTCATCATTGGCTCAGCCACCTCGTAATGGGCCAACCATTTTGTCCGGTCATATTCGCTCAAGTGTGGCCCTTCGTAGCGGTAGGTCTCATCCATGAGCTCCCCTTTCGTATCGGAGAAAACCCCCAAGGTGCTGGTGTAGACCCCTTTCTTGATTCCAAATTCTCTCATGAGCTCGAGGACATTCCGCGTTCCCCCCGCATTGATTCCCTCCGCCGATCGTCTATCTCTAACTCCGACTTTAAACCAAGCCGCGATGTGAAACACGCCATCCACATGCTGCATGGGTAGCCGCAGGCTCTCTTGGTCGGTTATATCGCCCGGAGCGATTGCTATGCCCATTTCTACCAGATGCTGTGCTTTGCGTGGGTTGCGAACCAAGGCCACGACTTCATGTCCGGCTTCAAGCAGTTGATGGGCTACTCGCCCACCGATAAAGCCAGTGGCACCGGTGACAAAATATCTCATCGCGATTTTGTTCCTATCGACAAATACTGTGGTTTGGAGGCAAGTGGGTCACCTGCGCCCAACAGCTTACTCCGCGCGGCGATGAGGTAGGGGACGTCATCGTCGGCGTCCTGCAGTTGGTCCAAGTGCTCCTTGTAGGCCTCCAGCGCCTCCTATTGCCGCCCTCGGGCCGTCAGCGCCCGGTCCCGGCGGGGCTGCAGCTCAGCGATGAAGCTGGACAGTCTGGATTCTTGGGACATCGTGTTGGCGCCGTGGTCGAGTTAAATATACGCGCAGCGCCGCCGAATAACAAAAGCCTCCGGAAAAAAAGGACGGGCATCACCCCCACCATACAGCTAGGAAACCCCATAATTCGCAACCTGCTCCCTGGCCGTTCGAGCAGGAGTTCTGCATGCCTGAAATAGAATGAGGAATGGGGGAGAGGGCTGGGCAGCGTACCCGACATTCCGTATGCTACCGAACTCGCTTCTCGACGGGAGCGCCTAATACCTGAAACCGCGACTAGCAGGGGTTACGGGTGTGTCAGCCGGTAAAGCAGGAGCGCCGAGAGCTCGAGGGTCTTGATGAACTCGGGGATGTCCAGGGACTCCTTGGGCGTATGGCCACCTTCTCCGACAGCACCGAGACCGTCCAAGCCAGCGATGAGATCGGCCACGAAGGCGATATCGGCGGCGCCCCGCGCACCGGGATCGAAAGCCTCCACGGGACCATGGCCCAGATCGCGGCTGGCACGGTCCATTTCCGCCAGCAGGGCGTAACTGGCATCAGTGGGGGGCATGGCGGGGTAGCGGTCTTCGAAGAATATCACGGCCGATGTTTGCGGCAGGTTCTGGGCCACAATGGCGCGCATTTTCTCCCGGGCCGCCTCCTTCTGCTCTTCAGTGATAAACCTCAGTCCACCATCGACGATTACCTTCCGGGCAATGATATTGGTTTTGCCGTAGGCGTGGCCGGTTGTGGTGGGGATATCGTAGGTGACATCGGTTCCGCCAACGATAGAACCGGGATTGAAGGTAAGGTACTGTTCACCACGCATCTGCTCATGGAAGTCGTTCAGGATGCGGCTGGCCTCAAAGATGGCCCCGGAGCCGTATTTCTCGCCGAAGATATTGGACGAATGTCCCTGCTTGCCCTCTACCTCCAGCCGCCAATTGCTGGAGCCTCTGCGGGCAATGGTGCCGGTGCCCGGGATACGTGCCTCGTAGCCCAGAGCGAGATCGCTCTGCTCGGCGGCCGCGCGGATATCCCGCCGGGAGATAGACAGCGGATAGCCGACCTTCTCCTCGTCGCCGTGGAGAATAACGGCAATGGTCGTGCCGTCGAGGTTGCCGGTCTGGTGTAATGCCTTCAGGGCATATAGGATAACGACATTGCCCCCCTTCATGTCGTTCACCCCGGGACCGTAGGCGGTGTCGCCCTCCCGGCGGTACTTCTGGAAAGGCGACCGTCTCTCGAAAACCGTATCGAGGTGGCCGATGAGGAGCAAGCGCTCGCCACGGTTGCCCTTGCGGCTCGCCAAGAAATGGCCGGCCCGCTGCATCTCGGCTGGCATACCAATCCACCGGGTGTCAAAGCCGAGCTGCCTGAACGGCTTGTCGAAGGCCTTGCCTGTTTTACGGACCCCCTTGACGTTCAGCGTTCCGCTGTTGATGTTGACCACTTTCTCCAGGAAGGTGAGGGCGTCATTCACTGAAGCTCTGGCCGCATCCACGACTTTTTGTTCATTGGGGGTGAGGCCCTGTGCGGCGAGTGGTGCGATCAATAGGGTCAGTGTAAGAGCGGCGCGGAGATGGGTCATACTGTTTCCTTCGGATCATGGGTGGTGCTATACATGCCTGGATATTAGAGCTGTAGACAATCTGATAGCAAAAGCCCTCCGGGCGATCACCCTGAGGCCTCTTGACAGAGGCTGCTTTCTTGTGCCTGCATACTCGTCTCATGTGCCCCTGGTTACGATGACGGTGGCACCGTGCCGCCAGACCATCGGTCTAGCAACCTTTGGACGGCAAGATTGGCAGCGTATCCGGCAGCTATCCGGGTGGGAGGCTATTTCAAGCCTGAAAGGCGGGCCTTTCCCTACTTCAGCAGCACCCCCGCATTCTGCGGGACAAAGGCATCTTGATGGACCGGGTGTACTCGGGTCTCACCAGGCGCGCTATGTGGATCAGGGAGGCGTCTTGTGCCCCAGCCGTTCCACCTCTAACGGGCCTTGCCGTGTCCTCCGCCCCCCGGCGTCAGGATGCGGAGAGTGGTGCCCCTGGGCACCATGCGGCTGAACTTGCCCGGAAGCTGCTCCACCCCACCATCCAAACTGTGCAGACTGTTCTCGCCGGAAGCGCCGGCCTCACCCCCCGCCAAACCCCAGGGGCGACTCGTTCTGCGATCCGACAGCAGGGTCACTTCTGCCGGACCCAGCATCGTCATGGCCCGTTCGATGCCATCCCCGCCGGCAAAGCGCCCCTTGCCTCCACTCCCCCGCCGGATGGCGTAGCGGACGATCCGGAAAGGGTAGGCATGCTCCAACGCCTCGATGGGCGTGTTGAGGCTGTTGGTCATGTGGGTGTGGGTGGCGCTCAAGCCAGCCTTGGACGGCCGGGCACCCATGCCGCCGGCAACCGTCTCGTAGTAGGCGTACGGCTCGCCGGTGCGGGGATCGATACCTCCAACGGTGAGGTTGTTCATGGTGCCGCTGGAGGCTGCCGGTATCACGTTTGGCGCCGCCTGAGCCAAAGCTCCCAGCACCGTGTCCACGATGCGCTGACTTGTTTCCACATTGCCCCCAGCGACTGCAGCAGGTAGTCTGGCATTCACCAATGACCCTTCCGGCGCGACTATCCTGACGGGCAGCATCGTGCCGGCATTTGAGGGCACCCGGCCAGGGATGAGCACCCGGAAGCAGTAATAGACAGCCGACAAGGTGATGGCGAAGTTGGCATTGATCCCCCCCACGGTCTGCGCGGCCGTGCCGGTGAAATCGACTTTGGCATCATCCCCGGCGATAGTGACGGCTGCCTTGATGGCCAGGGGACCGTTCCCGTAGCCGTCGTCGTCCATCACGTCCTCAAAGCGATATTCCCCGTCCGGCAGATCGCGGATGGTTTGACGCATCATGCGTTCGCCATAATGCTGCAGGTGGGCCATGTATGCATTGCAGACCTCCGGTCCGTATTTCTGCAGGATCGCCAGCAGCCTCCGCTCGCCGGTCCTGTTGGCCGCCAGCTGGGCCGTCAGGTCGCCTTCCCGTTCGACAGGGGTGCGCACGTTTGCCAGCACCAGACTCAGCACATCGGACGCGATGTCCCCATGCCGCACCAGCCGGACCGGCGGGATGCGCAGCCCCTCCTGGTAAATTGACGTCGCCAGCGGCATGGAACCGGGGGTCATACCCCCCACATCGGAATGATGCGCCCGGTTGGCTACATAAAATGCCGGCGCCGAATCCTCTGTGGCGAATACCGGCTGCACCAGGGTGATGTCGGGGAGATGGGTTCCGCCGGCAAAGGGATCGTTCACTATCCCCACATCCCCCTGCTCAAGCTCCAGTTCGTCAAGGACCGCCCGCACCGACAGCGGCATCGATCCCAGGTGCACCGGCATGTGATCGCCTTGGGCCACCAGCTTGCCATCCCCATCGAACACGGCGCAGGAGTAATCTCTCCGCTCCTTGATGTTGGGCGAAAATGAGGTCCTGCAGAGGGCCATCCCCATCTCTTCCGCAACCGACTCAAACATGTTGCGGAACAGTTCCAGCAGAACCGGGTCCGGATTTGCCACGAGGGTCACGGGGCGGCCGGCTCCTCGAAGGTCAGCAGCAGGTTGCCGTAGTGATCCACGGCGCACCAGCCATCCACCGGTATCACTGTCGTGGTCGAATACTCCACGATGAGGGCTGGCCCCTGAAAGCGGTTCCCCGGCCGCAGCCGCTCCCGTCTGATGAGCTCGGCTTGCACTTGCTGCTCACCGAAAACGATTTCCACCTTGCCGTCTACGGCCGCGCTATGATCGGTACCGCCCAGAGGCCGGGGACGGAAGGACGGCTTGGGGGCGGCCGAGGTGGCCCTGAGTCGGAGGTTCACCAGCTCCACCGGCCGCCCGGGATCACTGTAGCCGTAGCGCTGGTGGTGAGCCCGGTGGAAATCGGCCACCAGGTCGTGGGTCAGGTTCACCCGGATTTCATAACCCTGGCCCACGTAGCGCACCTCCACCATGGGTGCATAAGTGATGTCGCCGGCGGATATCCCTTCGGCTGCGAAATCCGCCCGGGCGAGCTGGGTTAGCGTGCCAACTTCGGCCTCCAGCCTGGACGATATTGCCTCCTCTGCCGGCCACAGCAGCGTCTGGCTGTAATCGCGGACAACGTCGGCCAGGAGCATCCCGATGGCCGAGGCTACTCCTGCCGCCTGCGGGACGATGACCCTGGGTATCTGCAGCGCCCGGGCCAGATCAAGTGCGTGCATGCCGCCGGCGCCGCCGAAACTGACCAGGCTGAATTCCCGGGGGTCATAGCCCCGCTCAATGGATATCACCCGGATGGCCCGCTCCATGACGGCGGTGGCAACCTCGAGAATCCCCTGCGCCAGCCGGGTGGGCGCAATGCCCATGTCGCCGGCCATGGATGCCATGGCTGATGCCACCGCTGCGCTATCCAGAGATTGTTCCCCTCCGAGGAAATGTTCCTCCGAAAGACGTCCCAGATAGAGATTGGCATCGGTGACAGTGAGCCGGGTGCCGCCGAGAGCGTAACAGATTGGCCCGGGCCGGGCGCCCGCACTTTCAGGTCCTACCCGTAGGGCTCCGCCATCGTCCAGGTAGGCCATCGATCCTCCTCCTGCCCCCACGGTATGGATGTCGATCATCGGAATCCTGATAGGCAGCGGCCCCACCGTGGCCTCCGAGGTATAGAGGAGCTCGCCCGGGCAGAGGCTCACATCGGTGCTGGTGCCGCCCATGTCGAAGGTGATGAGCTGGTCATAGCCTGCCAGCCGGCCCAGCTCGAAGCCCCCGACTACACCCCCGGCGGGACCCGACAGGGCCGTAACGACGGGCCGCTCCTTCGCCGCACCGATGGAAACCGCACCGCCGTTGCTTTGCATAATGCGGATGGGCCCATCAGTGAAATGCTCTTCAAGATGGGCGAGGTAGCGGTCCATGATAGGCCCAAGGTAGGCGTTGATAACCGTGGTGGTGGTTCGCTCGTACTCCCTGAATTCAGGCAGCACCTCATGGGACGACTTGATAAAGGCCTGGCTCACCTCGCGCAGCGCCGCCGTCACGGCCTTCTCGTGGTCCGGGTTGGCATAACTATGCAGAAAGCAGACGGCCACGGCTTCGGGATTCATTGATTTCACGGCCGCGACCGTGCGGGCCAGTTCATCGTCCGTGAGGGCCGTGACAATCTCGCCCCTGGGGCCTATCCTCTCGACCACGCCGAGGCGGCGCTCCCTGGGTATCAACGGTTCGACACCGTCCACATTCAGGTCGTAGATATCCTGCCGGTTCTGCCTGGCAATCTCGATGACATCCTCAAATCCGGCGGTTGTGATCAGCAGGGTCGATGCGCCCTTCCGCTCCAGCAGGGAATTGGTTGCCACCGTGGAGCCGTGCACGACCAGCAACTGCCGGCCATCGGCGGCAATGCCTTGCAGTCCTTCCAGCACGGCCTGGGCGGGATTCTCCGGCGTGGAGGGGATTTTCCTGACCACCATATCGTCCCCGGTGATATAGACGAAGTCGGTGAAAGTACCGCCTGTATCGACCCCAATAATCAGCGTATCAGGCATCTCCGTTACCCTCGGCCGGCGTCCCTAGTCCCGCCGCCCATTTCGTCCGCGTGGTCTGTAAGCCGAGCCGGTCGGGTTCTGCCAGTGTACCTGAGGCTTCTAAGAGGAGTACGTCGAATTCCTGTCATCATGCGTATGCCGAGGCACCCGGGAAAACGGTACGCGATTCCCGAGACTTGAGATAGGCTGGTCCCCGTCTTGCGGCATCAATCAACATTTCATCAAGCAAAAGCAGCCCGATCTGACACACCATGCTTTTAGGGTAGATTAACTGATGCACAGATTTCAATCGGATCCGAATTTACGCCCCCCTCACCCCCTGCCCCGATCATGTCCTGCGCGTAAAGCCGCCATCCACCGTAATGTTTTGACCAGTGATCTAGGCAGCATCCGTAGAGAGCAAAAAAGCGGCAACCCGGACCCACCTCATCCACCGTGCCGGCTCTGCCAGCAGGAATGTCTTTCAGAAGGGACTCTGGCCATTCCCAATTTGACAGGTACCCAGGAAGTAGATTGTTCATCCGAATTCCAGACTTGCCATATCTGTCAGCGTATAGCCTTGTGAAGCCGGACAGAGCCCCACGGATCATTGATGAAGCAGGGTACGCATAGTTTGGCTCAACAGCGGCCCAAAGCCGAAATATTCCCAATCGCCCCACCTCCAGCCGCCGCCAGAATGATCGAGACGCTCATCGCTATAACCGGTAGAACCTGAGGCGTGCCCCGTGCTGTTAATTACGGCATGGATGCGATGATACTCTCCGATTGCCACGGCCACAAGATTTTGAAGATCAGCATCTGAAGTGAGGGAGCTCTGGAATCCGATGCCCCCCAGCTCCTGTGCCACTCCTGTAGCTGCTTCAGTCCGCGACATGAGTACGACACGATATCCCCTGACAGCTAATACCCTGGCACAGCCTGCACCGATGCCACTGCCAGCCGCCGTGATAATCGCTACTGGTTGGGAATTCATTTAACCCCCGAGATGCGCGCGGATATCGCCATGTTTTAATTTTCCTCTGTTTCTTACACCGTCGGTCCATAGCGGGTGACCGAGCCATTAACAAAATCCACCCTTACCCAGCTCGCCCTATTTCAGCAGCACCATCTTGATGGACTTGGTGTACTCGGGAGTCGCCAGGCGGGCGATGTAGGGGCCGGCAGGGTAATTGAATAGGATTCCAGGCTGACGCCCTGCAAAGTTCTTATTTCATCATCTGAAGATGGAGTTCTCCAATGTCACCCTTTTTTTCCATAAAGATCTCTTCGAATCGAATTTTTGACTTATACATTTCTTCGCCAAGCTCAATTTTCAACCCATCTCCTTCTGACATGTATTGCGAATAAATATATAGCCCTTTGCCACCTCCCTGATCCATAACACAGCGAAATTCAGGTAGGTACATTCTCACTAAGCCTTTCTGATTAACTCTCCAGGCAATATGCTCTGCAGCGACGGTAGCCTGCATGAATGCCAAATGGCCCTGCTTGGGGCCGGGGTTACCAATGCAGTCTCCAACGGCGTAGATATTCCGGTGCTTGGCCTCCTTTGCGAGCATATTTTTCATGTGCACCGGAACAAATCCACGTTCATCGATGAGACCGGAGTTTTGCATCGCCGGGATACCGCGATAGGGTGGCACCAGTAGGCACATATCATAGGGCATTGTCTTACCGTCTTTAAAGTAGAGAGTGTTTTTGTCGAGTTTTACTAATAAAACTTCAAGGTGGACGTTGATTTCACGTTTCATAAAATGGTCATCCAGGTATTTCCACACCTCAGGACCTCCGGGAGGTAATAGGTGACCCTTGTCGGTGATATAGTGAAGTCTCGTTTTGTCACGTATACCTTTTTCACGCAAGAGATGGTCGAGGTCCATTAGAACTTCCATCGGTGGGCCGTCGCAGGGAGTGTACCCCGCGCCAACGCCGGCGAAGAATTCACCCTTCTCGAAGTTGAGCAATGCTTCTCTTGTTTCTAATATTCTTGCCGGGTCACAAACAGAAAGGCCGAACTCGCGCGAGCCAGGTAGAAGCTCGTATGCGTGCTGGACCCCTGTAGCCAAGATCAGATAGTCAAACAGATAACGGTTGTTCTGGCAGATTACCTCGTTGTTATCCTGATTAATGGCTGTCATCGGATCACAGACGAATTCAATGCCAGTGTCATCAAAGTTATTCGACAGATCCATCGTGATCTTTTCTGGGTCGAGGTTCTCAAAAAGAACTCTGGGAAAAGAGGCCCGGAAAGTTGTGCGTGGTTTGTCTGAAATGATCAGGATTCGATGCTTGACATCAAGAAGATGGCGCAAACTCCAGGCTGCCTTGATGCCCCCAAATGAGCCGCCGACAATTATAATTGTTTTTGACATTGATTTCATACCTCCTCTTTTCATGGTCTCAAATCTTGGTCTCTATAGAATGAGGTTGTGCGTACGTCGTCAATCCAATGTGAGCTACCTGGGCTTAAAACTATGCGACACATTTCAAGTTTCCAAGGTTTAGCTGACGCCTCGATTGAAGCGCCCTTCGATTGATCCTTCCGCTCTCCCCCAGGGATCAGGTGCCCTCATTAGACGCCCGCTGAGATCTCCTAAGCCGGTGGAGATTCCAGTTTGATGAATCCTATAGAATCAGCTGCAACGCCCTTAGTCCAGCAGCCTGGAGCCAAACTGGAGCGGTCTAGGCGATAGGGTATTTCAGCAGTACTTTCTTGAGGGAAATGGCGCTATTGAATCGATCCAAGAAATCCAGCTTGGATCTTGGGCCAACTTCTGGGGATAAGGCCAATCATGTCGCGGGGCGGTAGTGACGGGTGACGCTCAATTCAGTTCTGACGGAAACTATAGGTACTGGCTATCCAGAGAGTGGGCGGTATCAAACGAATCGTGCGCGTTCATTATGCTCAATCCTTCCACCGCAACAGCTGAAAAAGATGATCCGACCATCCGGCGCTGTGTCAGATTCGCTCAACGCTGGGGATATGGGAAACTGTATGTAGCCAACCTGTTTGCGTTCTGTACCACCGATCCCAACGATCTGAAAATGGCAGTTGATCCTGTCGGGGTGGATAATGATCAGTCTATCCTAGCGGTGATAGACCGGTGCAGCCTCACCATAGCCGCCTGGGGAGTAAGCGGCGCACATATGAACAGGCATGGCCGCGTTTTGCAGCTCATCTCGTCAATGGGGGGACATCTGTGGCATCTGGGACTAAGCAAAGCTGGGCACCCCATGCACCCATTGTATTTGCCAGCAGATGTCCATCCTATTAAATGGCGGGTAGATCTCTGATTTGATTGTGGGGCCGGCAGCTCGACAGTATTATGGCCGTCCGCCCCTTTTAGGCATGAACCCTGAACAGCGGGTGACTGGCTCGCCTTCACCTTCGTCTGGCTTCCCCGACCCGAGCGTGATCCGCAGACAGTGAGACGGCCTGGACCGCCCCTTCCCAGTGCTCAGCCCCACGATGCTGGTGGTCACCGGTATTTATTTCTGTCCCCCTGCCCGAAACCGGGCGGTCACCACCACGATGGTTGCGGTGATGGCCACCAGGATCATACCGGCTAATTACGTCGGAAAGGATGTCTTCCATCATACGCAATGGTCTTGCGCCGACGGACGCGATGCTATGCAGGGCGTGAGAGGGTGGTCCTGCAGGGTGGCGTGCTGAAAAATTTTTCTACACTCCGGTCACATAATGATCTAAGCTTTCCACAAGATAGAGGAGGAACTCATGGAATTACTCAATCGTTATGCTCCGCTGGTCCACTGGCTGCCGCGGCTGGCCCTGGCGGGAATCTTCATCTCCCATGGCGTCTCGAAATTTATGGGTCCGGGGATGTTTCCAACACCCATCTGGCAGCTGCAGGGCGTGGTCGAACTGTCAGCCGGAATTTTCATGATTGTCGGCGTTTTCGGAAAGGAGCTGCTGACCCGCGTCGGCGGTCTCATCATTGCCGGTATCATGTTGGGGGCCATTGTCATGGTGCACTGGCCACGCTGGTTCTTCACGGCCACGGATGCCAAACCCATGGGTGGTATGGAGCTTCAGTTGCTTACAGCTACCATCGGCATTTACTTCCTGTTCAAAGGTAACGACGTCACCTGAATCTTTCTCCAGCGCCTCCAAGGGTAACTGCCCCTCAGCCCATGTAGGTCAAACGACCCCGCACCTGCTTGAACAGCAGGGGGGGCATCCTGGGGGCCATAGAGTCGTCCGATAGACTCCTGACTCAACCGGGGTGGAAAGATTGGGTAACCGTTGGTGATTTCGCGGCGGGCTCTTAGCTTCCGGCGGATGCAGGACTCAGAACGTGACTGAAAGCCTCATGGGATTGCTCGCCGTCGGGGGACTGATAGCGGTTCACGTGCTGGCCATCACCTGGTTTATCCGCAAGGGCAAAAGAGCGCCCAGAACCCCTCCCTAGACCAAGCGAGGTCCCACTGCAGATGGTGGCAGGGATTAGGACCCTGGACGGCTAATGGTACGGAAGAGGTGGGGGAATCTCAAGGGGGGGCATCAGATGAGCCGTCAGCTAAACCTTGGAAACGGATCATGTTTCCCTCAGTTTTTGGCCCCAACTGTCCAAATGGCTTTGATCCAAAACACCTCCATTACTAATTTTGCTTGATGATAAATCAATCTATGTATTATTAACTAAACCAGGTCGGGAGAAATTCATGGCACGATTTTATCTAAGTCACCCTGTTGAGAGTTTTGATAAATGGAAGCCGCTTTTTGATGATGATAAAGTCAATAGAACAGCTGCTGGACTGAGTGATGTAGGAGTTTATAGAAAGGTGGGCGATGAGAATAATTTACTTATTGTTCTAGAAGGAGCTCCTGATGGAATGAAGAAAATGCTTGAATCTCCAGACCTTGCAGAGGCTATGAAGGAAGCGGGTGTTCTTGCTCCTCCTGAAGTATTTTCCGGTGAAAAACTTTAGTCGACAACTACCATACTGCCCACCAGCGACATGACCGCGCATACCGCCGGCAACAAACCGGGCGGTTTCCCGTTCATGGTATGATCTCCTCTGGTTGTCTTACCCGAAGAGACAATCCAACAAGCTCAGGAACAACGATAAAGGCCTCGGTGTGTAATCACCGAGGCCTTTGGCTATTAACGATTTGTGATGGCTACAAGGGTCCATCATCATGCTGTTTCTACCCCATCCGCTTCTCCCTGGTGAGGCAGGAAAACGGAACGCGCCGTGACTCTAATTCCACGTGAAGGTCACGCCGTAAAATACATCCCGCTTATCGGAATAGAGCAAGTTGTCGATATACAGGGGAAGCGTATTCCGCAGGCGCCGGGGTTTGAAGTCGCCCCACTGATCGTTGCCGGGTGTGTCACTGCTGTAATGTTCGGTTTCGTATTGAAAGGCATTCT
>JADFSS010000031.1 GCA_022560655.1 Candidatus Neomarinimicrobiota bacterium | reverse complement strand
AATCGCTCCTGGCAACGGCCGAGGGCGATCTCCTTGGCGCCAACATGAACTTCTTCGGGACGCAGGCCAAACTGGGGGCGGTCCGCTACCAGCTGGAACTGGCCCAGTCCCAGGGAGAAAATTCACGCGCTGAACAGGAGGCGTTCGATAAGCTGACCGCCCTGACCCAGACCTATAAGGAAAAGGCCGAGCACTGGCAGATGGAGGCGGAGCGATACCAGGACGAGCTATCCGACCTGAGGCTGGGCGTGAAAGCTACGGAAGACGAGCTGACCACGCTGCTGCATGACGTGCGTATCCTCGAACGCAACCTCAGCATGATCGACCCGGAAAAAATGAGCCGGGCTAACCGGGTGGCCAGGGTCGTCCGCGACCTACCCGTGCTCGATTTCCTGGCCCCTTCCATCAAGATCAAACAGATCGTCGTCAAGGACATCCGCGACAACGTGAATTTCGCCCATGTGCCCAAGGTAGACCGCTGCACCAGCTGCCACCTCAGCATTGACAAGCGCGGCTTCGAAGACGCTGAACAGCCCTTTACCACCCACCCCAATTTGGAACTCTATCTTACCTCCTCCTCGCCCCACCCCGTGGACGAGTTTGGCTGCACCAGCTGCCACAATGGCCGTGGTCGGGGCACCTCCTTTTCCAGTGCCGGCCACATGCCTGCGGACAAGCAGCAGGCGGAAGCGTGGCAGGCGGCCTACGGCTGGGAGGAACTGCACTACTGGGATCAGAAAATGTACCCCGCCAGGTACAGCGAAGCCGGGTGCCTGAAGTGCCACGCTGGCGAACCCACCATCAAGGGGGCCGACAAGGCCACGCTGGGACTGACCCTCATTGAGAAAGCGGCCTGTTTCGGCTGCCATCAGCTCGAGCGCTACGCCGACTGGAAACGGCGGGGGCCCAACCTGGCCAACATTGCCGACAAGCTCGACCGGGATTTTGCCTTCAAGTGGATTCGCAATCCCCGCAGCTTTCGGCACAATGCCTGGATGCCCACGTTTTTCGGCCAGACGAACAGCTCCGATCCAAAGTCTGTCCGCAGGACCACGACCGAAATTCACGCCATCGTCAACTACCTGTTCAGCAACTCGACGCCGGCCACCTTTGCCGCGTCTGTGCGCCCAGGCAACGCTGCCCGGGGTGAGCAGCTGGTGGCGTCGCTGGGCTGCCTGGGCTGTCATGTCGTGGAGCCCGACCCGGTCATTGTGGAGACCACCCTGGACCGCATGTACCAGCGCCAGGGACCCAATCTCATCGGCCTGGGGACCAAGGTCTCCGCCCGCTGGCTCGTCAACTGGCTCAAGGACCCCACTTTCTACAACCCCCATTCGCGGATGCCCGATCTGCGGCTCAGTGACCGGGAAGCCGCCGATATCGCGACTTACCTGCGGTCCATGCGCAATCCGGGGTTCGAGCGCATGGAGGTCCCCTCCCTGAACGGGGAGGAACTGTCGGGGATTGCCTTCTCCTGGCTGTCCAAGCAGAACACCGAGGAGGTCGCCCGTAAGCAGGTGGCCGCCATGTCGCTCGACGAGCGCCTGAATTTTGTCGGCCGCCGCAGCATCCTGCATTATGGTTGCTTCAGTTGCCACAACATCCCCGGCTTTGAAGATGCCAAGCCCATTGGCACGCCCCTCACTTTCGAGGGCAGCAAACCGGTGCACAACCTGGACTTCGGCTCCGTACACGAGATTCCCCACACCAACTATAGCTGGTTCGAGGCCAAGCTGGCCAATCCCCGGCTTTTCGACCGGGACAAGGTGAAGCCCTACGATGAAAAACTGCGCATGCCCAACTTCTATTTTACCCCGACGGAAGTGGAGGCGCTGGTCACGGCCCTGATGGGGCTGGTGGATGTGGACATCGGGGTGAGCAAATTGGCCGATCAGGATGTCGCCGCACGCATGATTCAGAAGGGCCGCATGATCATCAAGAATTACAACTGCCAGGGCTGCCACATCATCGACGGCCAGGGCGGCCAGATCGCGTCCAGCATCGGCGATCCCGCCCTGTCGCCCCCCAACCTCAACACCGAAGGCGCCAAGGTCAAGCCCGGCTGGCTGTTTGAATTCCTGAACCGGCCCTCAACGATCCGGCCCAACTTGACCGTCCGCATGCCCACCTTTAACCTGACGGATGAGCAGTGGAACGACGTCATCGATTCGTTCCAGTATGCTGACGGCGCCCCCCAAACCTTCGCTGACGATCTCACCGTCTCCACCCGCTCTGACAACTACCGGGCGGGCGAATTTATGGCCTCCAAGGAGATCGGCGACTGCGGCAAGTGCCACCTGATGGCGGGCCAGGAGCCAACCGCTGCCCGGGGAGACTGGGCGCCCGATCTGGCGCTCACCAAGCATCGGCTGCGGCCCGCTTGGGTCGTGCGCTGGCTCCGGGACCCCCAGGCCATTGTGGCCGGCACACGGATGCCCCAGCCCTACCTGCTGACCAAAGACGACGTCAGTTTCGATGGCGCCGAAGAGTTTTTCCCCCGGGCCCTGATTCGGATGGCCGGCGACGACGAGGCCTTGCTTGCCGCGCTCCGTGACTACGTCTATACCATCGGCGATTAGCCACCCGTAGCGCGACGCGCATGCACGGCCTGTTCCGGGCGACGGCCCGGTCGTCCGCTGGCCGCACCTGTGGGGGAAAAAAGAAGTTGAAAATATGGGCACGTGCCCGTTAAGCTTCGGTGGGCAGTTGCCCCGCGTCAGGAGCGGTGCCGTCTGGCGGGATGCGGGAATTGAAGGACCGTTGTGGGGTCGGGTTAGAACGAGATTTCCCGCGCCACGGAACAGGAGGCCGAAAAGATGAATACATTCATGTTACGCCTGACCATGATCTTGCTGGTGGCCTTTACGGGGCAGCTGGCGTACGCCGGCGGCAGCATTAAGGGGACGATTAAATTTGAGGGCCGTGGACCCAAACCGCGGGCTATCAGGATGGGGGCCGATCCTGTGTGTGCTTCCCAGCACGCCGAGCCGGCCTATTCCCAGGCCGTCGTGATTAACGCGAACGCCACGCTGAAAAACGTGCTGGTGAGCATCGAATCTGGACTGACGGGGAAGTCCTTTCCTGTGCCGGAAGAACCCGTGGTGCTCATTCAGCAGGGCTGCCTGTACGATCCCCATGTCTGGGGCGTCAGGGCGGGGCAGGAGGTCGAGATCCGGAACAGCGATCCCACGCTCCATAATATTCACAGCCTCTCCAAGGTTAATTCACCGTTCAATTTCGCCATGCCCAAGATTATCAAGCTGAAAAAGCACACCTTCAAGAAGGCGGAAGACGTATTCAAGATCAAGTGCGATGTGCACCCCTGGATGAGCACCTACGTGGGCGTATTTGACCACCCCTTCTTTGCCGTTAGTAATGATACGGGCAGTTTTGAACTGGCCGACGTTCCTGCCGGGACCTACACGGTTCGTGCCTGGCATGAGAGCAAACGGCTACCCGCGCAGACCATGAACATCACGGTGTCCGATGGTGAGACGGCCACTGCCGACTTCACCTTCAAGGGACCTAAGCCTAAATCCAAATAAGCAGCGCGTAGACGGGAATTGCCATGGCCTTAAGCCAACCTTCCCAGCGG
The DNA here is from genome assembly GCA_022560655.1 of Candidatus Neomarinimicrobiota bacterium. Taxonomy (NCBI): domain Bacteria; kingdom Pseudomonadati; phylum Fidelibacterota; species Fidelibacterota bacterium. The sequence continues at coordinate 21,007 of JADFSS010000031.1, read as the reverse complement.
CCGCTGCAGGCCTACAACCGCCCGCTCCACCAGTTCGCCATCTTCACGGGTGCTGCTACGCTGGCGTTGATCTTCATCGGCGGCTTGGTCACCAGCACGGGCTCGGGCCTCGCCGTGCCTGACTGGCCCACCACCTATGGCCGGTTCATGTTCGCCTTTCCGCTAGCCGACATGGTGGGCGGCATACTCTACGAGCACGGCCATCGCATGGTCGCCAGCCTGGTGGGCCTGCTGGTGGTGGTTTTGGCCCTGTGGCTGTGGCGCTCGGAGCAGCGACCCTGGGTGCGCAGCTTGGGCTGGGTGGCCCTGGGCGCCGTCGTGCTGCAGGGCACGCTGGGCGGCGTCACCGTCCTGCTGCTCCTGCCCACGCCAGTGTCCGTCTTGCACGCCACCCTGGCCCAGACATTTTTCCTCATGGTCATCGCCCTGGCCTATGCCACCTCCAGGGAGTTCGTCACCCCGGATGATTCCGCGTCGCTCCCCGCCGGGATGCCCATACTCAGGCTGTGGATCACCGTGACGACGGCGGTAATCTTCCTGCAATTGATCCTGGGCGCCGTCATGCGTCACACCGCTTCCGGCCTCGCTTTCCTCGACTTCCCCCTCACCGGCGGCCGGCTCGTGCCCTCCCTTGCTGCACCGGCCATTGCGGCGCTCAACGAGCAACGTGCTGCCCTGCAAATGTCGTCCGTTACAGTCGGGCAACTGGCCATCCACCTTGCCCATCGCCTGGGCGCCCTGGCCGTGACTCTGACCCTGGTTGTTACCGCCGTCAAAACCTGGCGGCTGGGTGGCCTGCCGCGCGGGCTTAACGCCATGGCCTGGACGCTGCTGGTCCTGCTCGGGGCTCAGATTGCCCTGGGGGCGGCCACCGTCCTCAGCCTGAAGCAACCCTTCGTAACCACCGCCCATGTTGCCACGGGTGCCGCCCTGCTCGGCCTTAGTTTCCTGTTCACCCTGCGGCTCTACCGCTACTGCCCGCCGTGGCCGGCACAGGAGACACCACCGGCGCTGGCCCCCATCGCCGCCAACCTGCAGGGCAGAGCCGCTTGAGTCGCGCCGAGCTACGCCGCAAGCTGAGCGCCTATTGGGAGCTCACCAAACCCAACATTTCCAGCATGGTGCTGGTATCCACGTCGTTGGGCTTTTACCTCGGCTTCCGCACCACCGGCATGGGCTGGGATGGAGGCCAGTTCCTGCGCCTGCTGCTGGGCGCGGCCCTCACCGCCGGAGGTGTGGGCAGCTTGAACGAGTATTGGGAGCGCCACTCCGATGGCCTCATGCGGCGGACCCGCACCCGGCCACTCCCGTCCGGTCGGCTGACTGCGGCGGAAGCCCTCCGCTTCGGACTCGCAATTTCCCTGCTGGGCCTGGTCATCCTCAGTCTCACCGTCCATCCGCTCACCGGGCTGCTCGCGGGCATCACCCTGCTGACTTACGTGGGTATCTACACGCCCCTGAAAAAGCGCACTGCCTGGAACACCTTGATCGGAGCCGTGCCCGGCGCCCTGCCACCCCTGGGCGGCTGGGTGGCGGCCAGTGGTTCGGTGGCCCCCGGCGCCTGGGCGCTCTTTGCCATCCTGTTTGCCTGGCAGATACCCCATTTTATGGCCATTGCCACGATCTATCGGGCCGATTATGCCCGCGCCGGAATGCGGATGCTGCCCACCGTGGACCCCTCGGGCCGACGGACAGCCCTCACCATCGTCACCTTTTGCGTGCTGCTGCTTCTGGGCAGCCTGGCCCCCACCTATCTCGGCATCACCGGCTGGCTATACCTGTCAGGGGCAGGCCTGCTGGGCAGCATCCTGCTGGCCTTTGGTTTCTTGGCCGCCCGGCGTCTGGGAAATCATGATGCACGGCGGCTGTTGTTTGCCTCTATCATCTACCTGCCCGCCCTGCTGGCCCTGATGGTTGTGGATATTGAACTGTTCCCGTAACGTAGGCTGTACGACCAAGGAGTCCGGATAGCGTGAACGCGCATGATGATCATCCCGAACTGAAGTTCTGGCAAAAGTACATCTTCTCCCAGGATCACAAGATCATTGGACTCCAGTATGGTATCACCGCCCTCATATTCCTGCTGATTGGCCTCTCGATGATGCTCATCATGCGCTGGCAGTTGGCTTATCCCGAGCAGGCGATCCCACTGATCGGCGGTTTGCTGGGCAGTACCAATGCACCGGAGGGCGTCATTGCGCCCGAATTCTACAACCAGTTGGGCGCCATGCACGGCACCATCATGGTCTTCCTGGGTATCGTACCGCTGGCCGTGGGCGCCTTCGGCAATTATATCGTCCCCCTGCAGATCGGCGCCCCCGATATGGCCTTCCCGAAAATCAATATGGCCAGCTACTGGGCCTATTTCCTGGGCGGCGTCACCATGCTCTCCAGCTTCTTTGTCCCCGGCGGAGCCGCCAACTCCGGTTGGACCTCCTACCCGCCCCTGGCCGATATCGCTACCATGGGCCAGACCATGTGGCTGTTCGGCATGGTCTTCCTGATCACCTCGTCCCTCCTCGGTGCCATCAACTTCATTACCACCATCGTGCAGCTGCGCACCAAGGGCCTCACCTGGATGCGGTTGCCCTTCTTTGTATGGGCCCAGCTGGTGACGTCTTTCCTCCTGCTGCTGGCCTTCCCGCCCCTGGAAGCGGCGAGCATCCTGCAGCTCATGGACCGCCTGGTGGGCACCAGCTTCTTTCTCCCCACCGGGCTCGTGGTGAGTGGTGAGATCCTGGAAGTGTCCGGCGGCGGCAGTCCCATCTTGTGGCAGCACCTGTTCTGGTTCCTGGCCCACCCGGAAGTGTACGTCCTCATTCTACCGGCCATGGGCATGGTGGCGGAGGTGATCGCCACCAATATCCGCAAGCCGTTGTGGGGCTATCGGGCCATGGTCTACGCCACAATTTTCCTCGGCTTCATGTCCTTCATCGTCTGGGCCCACCACATGTTCCTCACCGGCATGGGCACCGCCATCAGCGGCTTTTTCCAGACCACCACCATGATCATTTCCATACCCTCGGTGATTATCTTGACGGCGTTGTTCCTCTCCCTGTGGGGCGGCTCCATCCGCTTTCCCACCCCCATGCTGTTTGCCCTGGCCTTTCTCCCCATGTTCGGACTCGGGGGACTCACCGGCCTGCCCCTGGGGCTGGCGCCCACCGATATCCACCTCCACGACACCTACTATGTCATCGGCCACTTTCACTACGTGGTGGCCCCGGGCACCATATTCGCCCTGTTCGCCGGGATTTATCACTGGTTTCCCAAGGTGACGGGACGGCGCATGAGCGAAAGGCTCGGAAAAATCCATTTCTGGGGCTCTCTGGTGACCATCAACGGCATCTTTTTCCCCATGTTCGCCCAGGGTTTGGCCGGGGTATCGCGGCGCTTGTGGGACGGCGGCATCACGTACGAGTTTGCTAATCAGAGCGGCGTCTTGTGGACCAACGAACTGATCTCCATTTCCGCCTGGCTCCTGCTGCTGTTCCAGCTTCCGTTTATCTACAACCTGCTCACCAGCATCCGGCGGGGCGAGCAGGTGGACGACAATCCGTGGAAGTCAACGACCCTGGAGTGGGCCACGCCTTCGCCGCCGCCCCACGGCAATTTTCCCCATCCGCCGGAAGTATTCCGCCCGGCCTATGAGCACAGCGTGCCCGGGCAGAAGGAGGATTTTCTGCCCCAGTACTTGCCTGCGGGGGATTAGCTGCCCATGACTGAAATTCCCTATACCGTCACCCCGCGCGAGGATACTGGGCTGAATAATGCCAAACTGGGTATTTGGCTGTTCCTGGCTTCGGAGGTCATGCTGTTCGGCGGCCTGTTCTCAGCGTATATTTTTCTGCGTCTGGGAGCGGCGGAATGGCCCGACGGATCGACCGTTCTCAGCGTGCCCATTGCTACCTTCAACACCCTCGTGCTGATTGCGTCCAGCGTGACCATGGTATTGTCCTGGGCGGCCCTGGTGGAAAAGGATCTGCGGAAATTCCGGCTCTACCTGGGACTCACCATCCTGTTGGCCCTCGTCTTCCTGGTGGTCAAGGGGTTTGAGTACAACGAAAAATTCTCGCACCATCTCTATCCCAGCCACGATACCTTTATGGCCATCTACTTCACCCTCACCGGTCTGCACGCCCTGCATATCATCGGCGGCATCATCGTGAACGGCTATTTTCTGGGGCCGGGCAGCAGGATGTGGGCAACGGAGCCCCAGCGCTTCACGAATCGCATCGAGATCGCCGGGCTCTACTGGCACTTTGTCGATCTGGTCTGGATCTTCCTGTTTCCGGTGCTGTATCTACTTTAGGAGTGGCCATGAGTAGCGCTACCAGTGACAGCAGCCGTCACAACCGAATCTACCTGGTCGTCTTCGGCGTGCTGGCTGCGCTGACGGTGATCACCGTCACGGCGGGCTCCCTTACCCTGCCCGCGGGGCTGGGCATTGTCATTGCCCTGATCATAGCAGGCGTCAAGGGGTCCCTGGTCGCGGCTTACTTCATGCACCTGGTCTCCGAGCAGAAGCCGATCCTGTGGCTGATGGTCACCACCCTGATTCTTTTGCTGACCCTCTTCGGCCTCTTCATCCTGGCGTTTTACGATAATGGAGATATTGGCCGTGTCGCTTAAGCAATTCCACATATTCTTTATTACACTGTCGGTGATGCTCTGCTTCGGATTCGGCGTATGGGGGGTCAACTCGTATTCCAGCCATCCCCATGGCGGCACCAATCTGGTCTTGGGACTGCTCAGCTTCCTGGTGGGCGCCGTGCTCATCGCCTACGGCTTTAAGGTCTTCCGGAAGCTGCGCACGTTGTGAGGTCATGGTGAGACGGAGTTACGCAGCGGCCGGTCTGATCATCCTCTCGGCACCCCATATTGTCCTGGCCTGCGCCACCTGCTTCGGTGCCGCCGACGATCCCATCATCACCGGGGTTAAGCTGGCCATGTTGGGGCTGCTGGGCGTCACGACCACAATCCTTATCGGCATCGGGGCGTTCATGGTTCACCTTGCCCGGCGGTCCAGGACATTGGAATCCGCGCCCGACCCCTGGCGAGACATCTCCGCCGGGCGGGTGAGCGACCACCGCCGCGTGAGGGATGAGTCATGATTTTCGAATGCGACTTGTAACGCTACGGATGCAGAGGCTCGCATGCTGAAATTCTTGGAAATGATGGGCTTGTCAAAACCTGCCTCGGCCCACGGCGCGGAGATGGACCAGCTCTTGGCACTGGTTCACTGGCTCATGGCGGCGCTGCTGATAGGCTGGGGCATTTACTACGTTTACGTGCTGCTACGCTTCAGGTCCTCGAAGCAACCTAAGGCTGAATACACCGGCGTGACCTCCCATTATTCCCGCTACGTCGAGATAGGTGTGACGGTGGTCGAGGCGGTCCTCCTCATTGGTTTTGCCCTGCCCATCTGGGGTATGGTGAAAAACGAGATCCCGGACGAAGCTGAGGCCTTGTATGTGCGGGTCGTGGGCGAGCAGTTTGCCTGGAATATCCATTATCCCGGTGCCGATGGGCAATTCGGACGCAGCTCCCTGGAGTTCCTCGATGCCGAGACGAATCCCCTCGGCCTCGACCCGGACGATGAGTATGGCGCCGATGACATCACCACCATCAATCAGCTCCATCTCCCGGTGAACAAGCCGGTCGTCATCCTGCTCAGCTCAAAAGATGTCATCCACAGTTTCGCGCTGCCCCTCATGCGTGTGAAGCAGGACGCCATTCCGGGCTTGACCATCCCTGTCTGGTTCGTCCCCAACCGCATCGTGGAGTCGGAAATCGCCTGCGCCCAGCTGTGCGGCCTGGGCCACTACCGCATGCGTGGCTTCCTGACGGTGGAGAGCCAGGACGATTACGACGCCTGGCAGGCGGAGGAGGCCGCCCTCAAAGCTGAAGAGGCCGAAGGCGATTGGTGGTAATCTGTCCGGCTGGGGCCAGACTTAGGGGCGTTTCAGGCTAGCCCGCTGAAGCGCGATGAGCTCCAGGCCAAATCTGAGCCAGTCCTTGCCGGTCTGGCTTACGTGTTGGGAGCCCGCCGCCTGGTCCCGCCTTAGTCCCGCCTTAGTCCCGCCAACGGCGGCGGCCGACGGCGGTGGATGGAGCCGCGACGCTGCCGAAGGTAGGCACGGGCCCACCGTGGCCGTAAATTTGGCTGTCCGCGACCAGCGTACCTGGTTGCCCATGATCGCGCCAAGGGGATTGCAGTGACGCTTAAGAAATTTCTCTCAGCCTACGGACCCGTCTTGATTGGGGGCACCATGTTGGTTAACCTCGCCGTGATCGCCGCCATCGCCATGGGCCGTGTCGGGGCGGCTGAGCCGCTGCCTACGCTGGACCGCCTGCCCGACTTCGCCCTGGTGGACCAGCACGGTGATGCGGTGAGTCTGGAAAGCTTCGCCGGACGCATCTGGGTGGCCGATTTTTTCTTCACCACTTGCGCCGGGCCGTGCCCCATCATGAGCAGTAAAATGGCCGCCCTCCAGCGCACCTTCAGCCGGGTACCCAATGTGCAGCTGGTCTCATTCACCGTCAATCCTGAGGTGGACACTCCCGAGGTTCTGCTGGCCTATGCCGGTCGCTACCAGGCTGTGGAGGACCGCTGGACCTTCATCACCGGAGACCGGGCCGACCTCACGGCGCTGGCGTTGGACGGATTTCACCTGGGCGCCGGTGATCAGCCCATTCACCACAGCACCTACTTCACGTTGGTGGACGGCCAGGGCCAGCTGCGGGGGTACTATGACAGCACCGTTCCGCGGGCCCTGGACCGGCTGGTGGCGGACATTCAGCAGCTGCTCGTGCGCCTATGATTCCCTTGACCTCCCTGCCGGCGATCAATGCCTCGTTGAACGCCACCTGTGCGGTTCTGCTGCTCACTGCCTATGGGTTCATCCGGCGGCGGCGCATCAAGGCCCATCGCAATACCATGCTGGCTGCGTCAGTAGTGGCCATGCTCTTTCTCACATCCTACGTGATCTACCACGTTCAAGTGGGTGTCACAACGTTTCCAGGAACTGGACCGGTCCGGACGCTCTACTTTGCCATCCTCATCCCTCACACGCTGCTGGCCGTGGCCAATGTCCCCCTGGTGGTGATCACGCTCTACCGCGGTCTGAGCAGGCGCTATTCCCAGCACCGCAAGATCGCCCGTTGGACCCTGCCGGTGTGGCTGTACGTTTCCGTCACCGGCGTGCTGATCTATGTGCTGCTCTACCGCTTGAATTTTGCCTAGGCTCCGCGATCATGTTCCGGTTGGATGAAGCCATTCTTGTGGAGGAAGCCCCTCAGGTGGTGTGGGCCTTCCTGGCCAATCTGCCGGTGAGCCTCACCTGCCATCGGCGACGGCGCGCCTTTCACTGGTTGAGCGAGCCCCAACCGGGCCCGAGCAGCCGCTACCAGCTGGAGCAGCGGATGCTGGGTGTCACCTGGCGGCAGGAGGGGCGCGTCACACGCTGGGAGCCGCCCCTTAGCCTAGCGCTGGCCCATTGGACACCTCGCTGGCCCCGCTGGGGCTTCGGCCACCAGCTGCGGCTGGCCGTTCAACCGGTGGAGGAACGAGCCGTGGGGGCCTGGCTCAGCAGCACGGTCATTGGCAGACTGGGTCCCTGGTACGCCGAACCGCTGTTGCGCCTGGTGGTCCGCCGGAGCATGCGCCAGCAGTTGCAGGCACTCAAAGTTGCCATCGAATCCACCGACAAGGGGGACAACGCTCAACAGAGCCGGAGCCCGCGCCTGGCAGAAGTGCCCGCAGCCGGCCTGGGCTGATGGCTGGCGCCTTTGCTGGGTCGGCGGCTGATCCGCCCCATGCCCGTCGCGATTCAGCCCAATTCACGAAAGTCGGCACTGTAACTTCTCTGCGCAACGATGACACGCCTGACCTTCCTGACAGCCCCGTGCAAAAGCAGCTCAGCTCGGTAGACAGCTACACCCGCCGCCTGCAGGTTGAGGTGCCCTGGGACGAGCTGCAGGACGATTATGCGGTCTTCTTCCAGAAGTTCACCAAGAAGGTGAGGCTGCCGGGTTTCAGGAAGGGCAAGGTGCCCCAGAAAATGGTGCGCCAGCAGTTTGGTCCCGCCGCCGAGGCGGAGTTCGCCGAGCAGGCCGTGCATGAGTCCTATCTGGCGGCGCTCAAGGAGACTGAACTCGACCCCATCAACCAGGCAACCATCCGCGGCGTCCAGTTCCGGGAAGGGGCCGCGCTCAAGTTCGAGGCCACGTTCGAGGTTGAACCGGAAGTGGCCCTGCCCAACTACAAGAAGGGCATGAAGTTCGACCAGCTCGTCTTCGATGCGGACAGCGAGGATGTAGACCGCGCCATTGAGGAACTGCGGCAGCAGCATTCCGAACTGCGCACCATTGAAGATGGCATCGAGGAAGGGCACTTCATTCTGGCCGACCTGCAGGAGGTGGATCCCAGCGGCATGCCTTTGGTCGGGCGGAAGCTGCAAAACCAGTACCTGCATCTCGATCCGGCCGGCTCCCTGGGCAAGGAGAATCTTGACGTCCTGCGGGGGGCCAAGCCAGGTGATTCCCGCCGCGTGATCCTGGCCGGCGAGGGGGGCGAGCAAACGCACCACAACCTGACGGTGAAGGAGGTGACCGACCGCCTGCTTCCAGAGGTGGACGATGCCTTTGCCCGCCAGGTTGACTCCCGTGCGGAGGACCTGGCGCAGCTGCGGGCCAACCTGCTGCATAAAATTGAGGCGGCCTATCAGCGGGAGAGCAGGCGGCGCCTGAACCGGGACATCGCCGAGTATTTTATCCGCGCCGCCAGCCTGGAAGTGCCAGCCTCGCTGTTCGAGAACTATCTGGAGTCGCTCATGGAGGACCTGGAGCGGCAGGGCTACCCGCGTAAGCAGCTGGAGCGTGAGGATGTGAGGGAACAGCACAGGGCCTCCATCACCTGGAACCTGAAGTGGTATCTCCTGCGCAAGCGGCTGATCGCGGAGGAGGAGATCGAGGTGGACGACGAGGCGCTGGAAGCCCACATTCAGGGGCTTATCGACGCCGATGAGACTCAGGCCAACCAGCTGCGCAACCACTACCGCCGCCCGGAAAACAAGCGCGCCCTGCGGCAGGAGCTTGTTGAGGCGGCGCTTACCGAACGGCTGATCGGCTATGCCAAACTGAAGCTGGTCCACCGGCCATCAAGCGAACTGAGGAAAGGAACTTGAGCCGTCATGAATGAGAAAAGCAGCGTATTGGTCCCCATGGTGGTGGAGCAGAGCTCCCGTGGCGAGCGGGCCTACGACATCTATTCGCGCCTCCTGAAGGAGCGTATCATCTTTCTGAGCACGCCCATCGACGACACTGTGGCCAGCCTGGTCATCGCCCAGCTGCTGTTCCTGCAGGCCGAGAACAAGGACCAGGACATCTTCCTGTACATCAACAGTCCCGGCGGGATCATCACCGCAGGCCTGGCCGTGATGGACACCATGAACTTCATCCAGCCCAACGTGGCCACCATCTGCATGGGACAGGCGGCCAGCATGGCGGCCGTTCTGCTGGCGGCGGGTGCGCCGGGCAAGCGCTCGGCCCTGCCCAACTCACGCATCATGATCCACCAGCCCGCCGGCGGAGTAGAAGGGCAGGCCTCCGATATCGAGATTCACGCCGCGGAGATCATCAAGTTCAAGAAGGAACTCAACCGCCTGCTGTCGAAACTCACCGGCCAGTCCCTCAAGAAGGTTGAGCGGGACACCGACCGCAACTACTTCATGTCCCCCGGCGAGGCCCAGACTTACGGCGTCATCGACAGTATCCTGAAGCAGTAGCCTTAAGGTGGCAAGCTTGCCACCCCTCGACAGGCTCCCCCGCCGATGGCGGGCTTCGGGGCAAGCTCGCCCGACCAAAGTCCGGGACTGCCCTTCGTCTAGCTCCCCCGCCGATGGCGGGGTCCAGGGCAGGCCTCGCAATGGCCATATCCCCGGGTGGGGCCTACCGCTCCACCGGACGGGGTGACCCCCTCCCCCCCTGCCTGGGCCACGGTCACCGACGGAAAGGGTGACCCAAAGACGGCCCAAAGGTGACCCAAACGTGTCCCCAAGATGGCCGCAACGGGCTGGTGGGGCCCCCCCAGGGGGGTGGTATCACCCTCACCGACGGCAAGGATGATACCGAAGTGATACCAAAGTGATACCGAAGCGATACCGAAGCGATACCAAGATGACCGGGCCGGGTGACCCCCCGCCTCCCGATGGATCGGGACAGGTTCCGGCGGTGCTAACCCACTCCCCTTCACTGCGTGAAGCCCTGAACTTGCTACCTTTTGGTGGACACCGTAAGAAGTCATAGATTGCCATGATCTACGGAGGTGTCCATGATGGAGGATAAGCCACCGCCGATGGCGGGGCAAAGAAAGTCCCGTCGGCAGTTCACTCGGGAGTTCAAGGTGGAAGCGGTGGAACTGTTGGTTAATGGCGGCAAAACCGCCGTGGAGGTGGCTCGGAACCTGGGCATCCGGGTGGAGCTGCTGTACCGCTGGAAGAACGAATACCTCAGCCATAGAGCCGACGCCTTCCCCGGCATGGGGCACCTGGCCGATCCCGAGGAGGAGCGGATCCGCAAGTTGGAGCGTGAACTAGCCGGCGTCACTGAGGAGCGCGACATCTTAAAAAAAGCGTTGGCCATTTTCTCGAAAACACCCCGATGAAGTACCAGTTTATCGATGACTGCCGCTCCTCATTTGGCGTGGAGAAGATGTGCCTTTCGTTGGCCGTAAGCCGGAGCGGGTTCTATCGCTGGAACCAATCAGGAGAGAGTAAACGGGCGGCCGAGAACCGTCTGTTGCTGACCCATATCCAGCGCATATACAACTCAACCAAAGGACGTTATGGAAGCCCACGCATCACCGCAGAGCTAAAGGACCAGGGCTACAGTTGCAGCCGTCCCCGGGTCGCCAGGCTGATCCCGAAGCTTCGGGACGCCATCAAGGCCAGAGGCAGGAGGCCGTTCAAGGTCACCACCAACTCCAGACACAAGCATGCGGTTGCGCCTAATCTGTTGAAACAGACGTTCCGGACCGATGCCCCCAACCGGGTCTGGGTATCGGATATCACCTATATCCGCACCCTGGAGGGCTGGCTGTACTTAACGGTGATCATGGACCTTTACAACCGGAAGATCGTCGGCTGGTCCATGAGCGAGCGGATGGAAGCCACCGACACCACCATCCCGGCCTTCCAGACGGCCGTTAAGGGATGCCAGCCCCTGCCGGGTCTGGTGTTCCACTCGGACCGGGGTGTGCAGTATGCCTGTGAACCGTTCGTTGCCCTGCTCAGCCGGTCCAAGGCGGTCCAGAGCATGAGCGGCAGGGGTAACTGCTACGACAACGCTGTAGCCGAGAGTTTTTTCCATACCCTGAAGACTGAACTGGTCTATCATGAACGCTACCGTACCCGCGAGGAGGCCAGACGCAGTCTGTTCGAGTACATGGAGGGCTTTTACAACCGGTCCAGGAAACACTCGACTTTGGGATATAGATCCCCGGTGGAGTATGAAAACATGCAGCTTAACCAGGCACTATGACTTCTCGTAGTGTCCACTTTATTATAGCAAGATCACCACGGTCACCGACGGAGAGGGTGACCCAGAGGTGGCCCAAACGTGGCCCCACGAGGCCGGTGACCCCCTCCCCCCCTGCCGGTATCACGCCCATCGACGGAAGGGGTGATACCGAAGTGATACCGAAGTGATACCGAAGCGATACCGAGATGATACCAAACCTGCGCCGGATGGCGGGTGGTGCCCGGGGGCGAGAGTGCTACCCCTCGACAGGCTCAGGGCAGGCTCACTCGAAACATCGGGACTCGCAATGACAGATGAAGGGACCGGGCAAAGAGGGGTCAAGCGATGTCAAAGAGCTCGCCGGGAAGGTAGGGCGGGGTTTGCGTGCAAGGAAGGGTGAGGATTGACGCGACGCAGTCCTGTAGCGCACCTGCTTTGGGAGCAGGGCCTCGGCCCTGGCCGTCCCGGCGACGGGAGGCAGTAGCCACCTACGACGAGCCGGGTCGAAGGTTCAAATCCTATCGCACCGACACCGAAATTTGTCGATGGGAGACTCGTTTCTGGTCGGCATTCTCATTTCGGCCCTGCCAGATTTTGAACGGACTCATATGCGCACAGCGTCGATATTCTACAATGAGGATTGGATGCTGGAATGGTAGCGCTCATGGCTTGCGAGCCAAGGGGGAAATGGCTATTATTACCCGATGATGTCAACGATCCTCATCCTGGGTGCGGCACAGGCGATATTCCTGGTGATCCTGTTGCTGTCCAAAAGGCGCCGGCATCTCCCAGACTACGTTCTCGCGCTCTGGCTGTCACTACTTGCCGGGCATCTGTTTATCTACTTTCTTTATGCTATCACGGGCCTGGGACAGTCCTGGCTCCTAAACCTTAATTCCTCATTTCCATTTCTGCAGGGTCCGTTTCTCTATTTCTATGTAGCCACCCTTATTGATACTAAGAAGCGGTTGAGAATTACCTTCGCGCTGCACCTGATCCCGTTCATTGCGTTTAATACTTGCGTATTCTTCCTCTCATGCTTTTCTGATTCTTCCTTTACACACGCCGCCGGTGTGAGCAACCAGCACCTTTTTGCTGTGTCATCATTATTTAATTGGTTACTTCTGCTGTCAGTGCCGATTTATGCAGTGTGGACATGGGTGCTTGTCAGCTCATATGGGCAACGGACAGAGGAGTATCTTTCAGACCTGGAAGCAATCGATTTAGCCTGGCTCAGATACTTGATCGGCGCTCTAGGCGGGGTCTGGCTGGCGGTGACTATTGCCTTTCTGCTGCGTGATCCAGAAGCGATGTCCAGCATGCGACTGTTTATCTTCGCCCCGGTAACGATTTTCGTCTACATAGTGGGATATTTCGGTCTCAAGCAGAGTATCATTTTTTCCGATTATAATATTGAGCTGAATACAGGCAATCGCACTGGGCTTAAGTATTCAAAATCAGGTTTGGACGAAAAAGCCGGCAAGGCGATGCATGCAGATCTAATCAAGCTGATGGATTCTAATAAACCATACTTGGATAGCGAGCTCACCTTACCGGAACTCGCAAAAAAACTGGGGATTTCTCCGAATTATCTCTCACAGATCTTGAACGATATCGGGGGCGAATCTTATTATGATTTCATCAACGAGTATCGCGTAAGAGAATTCCAGGAAAATCTCAATAGAAAAGAATTTCAACATTACACCCTGCTGGCCGTGGCTATGCAGAGCGGCTTTGCTTCCAAGCCGTCGTTCAACCGCGCCGTGAAGAAGATCACTGGTAGAACCCCCTCTCAGTTCGTTTCCACTTCGACAGACTGATCAATCTTTCCGATGGGTATCTCCGTGTAGGCTGAGACGACATCAGCCGATGCCGTCCATAACATCTGGCATCCACGACCAACCAATGAAAGGGAGATCAAATGACATACTTAGGGATCTTAATAGTGGTACTGACGGTGGGTTGCTCCGCCGGCCATGTGCATCAGCGATCTGATCGGGCAGAACAAACGATGGCGGCGAGATCGCCCCACGAACCCGCGCGATCAAACCCTTCCCATGGATCAGGGTTGCCTATGCCTCTCATCACAATAAGCGAGGAGGGAGTGAGCGTACCGTTTAGACTTGACGAACAATTTGCCGTTCCGCATATTGAGGTCATGATTCAGGGGAAGGGGCCCTACCGCTTTGCGTTTGATACGGGCATGAGCGGGACCGTCATGATCCGTCCCAAGCTGGCGGAAGAACTAGGTCTTCCTGTAGTCGGAAGGGCCATGATCGGCGATGGTTCCGGGAAACATAATCAGGCGACAGACCTAGTCCTGATTTCAAGCATGAGCTTGGGCGCGATGAAGATGGAAAGCGTTATCGCCATAGCTGTCCAAGCAAGCGAAGCACATTTAAAAGAAGTGCCTGCAAATCTCTCCGGTATTCTGGGACGTGGGTTGGTCAAGGATTACCTCCTGACTATCGATTATCCCAGGCAGATGATTACTATCGAGCCTGGGCAACTGGACGCCCGAAACGAGCACGTTATTGGATTCGATTTCCACAAAGGGGCTATGCAAATCTCTGCGAATCTGTCTGGCATACCCTACCAGCTGCTCGTTGATACCGGCAGCCGGGGTTCGATCACGCTGCCCCGTTCCGCGGCTGAGACATTACCGTTGACATCAACCTTGAAACAAAGCCATTCAGTTTCAACCGTGACCAATACCTATCAAATCTTCACCTCCACATTGAGCGGATCTCTAGATCTGGCCGGATTTGAAGTAGGAAACCCGACGATCATGTTCGCAGAGGAGCATACCCCGCGATTAATCGGATACGAAATCCTTAAAGGATTTGCTTTCACCGTTGATCAGAAACAGCGATTGATACGCTTCGATGGATAGCCGTACCCTTCGAGATCCATCGGTGGTCAGATGTAAGGCGGATACAACAACGGCCTGAACTATTGAAAAGCCCCGGTGATGACCGGGGCTTTTGAGTAAGAGTGGTGTCTGCTCTCCTCAGTAGAATTGGCTTCAATGTGTGGGGCAATATATATACATCGCCCAACTATTGCTATCCTCAGGAGTATTGCCAACAGGTGTTTGGCTAAAGCGTCGAGCGCCAGTCAAGTGTTGTGGGAAGGGACTGAGGCCATCCGGGCCGCAGTGCGGGGCCGAGTAGAACGGGAAAGCTAGTCCGAGCTGCTCTGGAGCAGGCCCACGACGTTGCCCTCCGGATCGGCAAACAGGGCGAAGGTGGCCATATTCGGAATCGTGGTGACGAGCAGGACGATCATGGCCCCCATGCCCTCGGCTTTCTTGAGGTAGGCCTCAATATCATCGACCTGAACGTAAAACGTTACCCGGTTCGGGCCGTCGTTGAAACGATGCAACGAAAAGTGTTGCTGCTTCATCAATGAATGGGTCAGGGACATCACAACGAAGCAAGAATAATCATGCTGCGATGACGCCGCCATAGTTGATGCCTGTCAGGTGAGCAATTTCTCG
Organism: Candidatus Neomarinimicrobiota bacterium; assembly: GCA_022560655.1. Taxonomy (NCBI): domain Bacteria; kingdom Pseudomonadati; phylum Fidelibacterota; species Fidelibacterota bacterium. Next base: position 5,988 of record JADFSS010000031.1, on the reverse strand, counting down.
CTTCCAGGTCGTCAAATCATCCCGGTTCAGCTCCTTCAGGTGCGTGTGACCGCAAGCTCGCGCCAGTAATTTCATCAGCTCCACCGAGGCGGTAAAAAATCGCGCGAGCCGGTGGGCCGCCTCGTCAACGGGCAGACGAGCACGAAGGTGCTCCTGTTGCGTAGCGATGCCTACCGGGCAGTTGTTGGTGTGGCAGGCCCGCATACCCAAACATCCAATGGCCTGGATGGCCGCATTGCTGACGGCCACACCATCGGCACCGAGCGCCATAGCCTTGGCGAAATCAGCTGGGGTCCGCAATCCGCCTGTGAGGACGAGTGTCACGTCACCGTTGCCGGTCTTATCGAGGTGTCTGCGTGCGCGGGCCAAGGCGGGCAATGTTGGCACGGAGATGTTGTCGCGGAAAATCAGTGGAGCTGCGCCAGTGCCCCCACCCCTACCATCTAAAATGATATAGTCCACGCCAATCTGGAGCGCCGCGTCAATGTCATCTTCGATGTGCTGGGCCGACAATTTGAAGCCGAGCGGAATGCCTCCGGTTGCCTGTCGCACCTCATCGGCAAACTGCTTGAAATCGTCTAGGCTCTCCCAGTCGGGGAAGCGGGCAGGCGACACAGCCGGCTCCCCTTCAGGAAGGCCGCGCACCATGGCAATTTTGCCCGCTACCTTAGCGCCGGGGAGATGTCCACCCGTGCCGGTTTTCGCGCCCTGGCCGCCTTTGAAGTGGAACGCCTGGACGGCCGACAGTTTATCCATAGAAAAGCCAAAGCGTGCCGAGGCGAGCTCATAAAAATAGCGACTATTCTCAGCCTGCTCTTCAGGCAGCATCCCGCCCTCACCCGAGCAGATGCCCGTCCCGGCCAGCTCAGCGCCACGGGCCAAAGCGACCTTGGCCTCCTCCGAAAGAGCACCAAAACTCATATCAGAAACCAGAATGGGAAGCTCAAGTCTTAGAGGCTTTTTAGCCCGCGGGCCTATGATCAGTTCCGTACCTACCTCTGTCTCATCGAGTTGGGGCAGCCTCGCCAGCTGGGCCGTGACAAACTGAATGTCATCCCAGGTGGGTAATTCGGTTCTGGGAACACCCATGGCCGCAACAGGACCATGCCGCCCCGTCTTGGAGAGACCCTGTGAGGCCAGACTACGGATAAGACCCACATGAGGTTCCTCGGGAGTTCCATGGATATCCTGATAAGTGCCCTGGTAACTCTCGCGGTCGTAGGGCTGGGGGTTCTTCTCTTGCCAGGCTTCGATTTCATCTTCATCGATAAGCAGTTGGTCCCCCTCAATCCAGTTGCTGAACCGGGCCAGCTGCTCCGAGTTGTTATACTCACTGATACCCGTGTCGTAACGGTAATCCCATCCATGGACCCCGCAGATCAGGTTCGACCCCTCGATACTTCCATCAGCAAGCAGGGCCCCACGATGTTGACAGCGACCGTACATCACCGATACTTTGTCATCGTAGCGGATAATTACCAGATCGACATTGGCCACGAGGGCATAGGTCGGTTGGCGATCGGGTATTTTACTGAAAGTGGCTATTGGCTTTTTGTTCAAGGGTGATCTCCGGCATGAGTTGAAACTTGTTGTCGTGAAAACAATGCGAGTTCTTAGCACATAAAACTAAGAGACACCCAGTAGGTTTCCAAGGAATAGCGGACGCCTTATCTGAAGCGCCCATTGCTCGAACGCACTGCCCAATGAGAAACGCACCAGGGGCATCCTGGGGCGCGTGGAAATGTTCTGGACCCTTCCCAGACATGAACCTGCCGCCCGACGCAGAAGACGGGGCGGGATTGGGATCCCGGGGGCGGCTAAGGGTACGGAAAAGGTGCAAGCGAGCGCCAGGAAAACCGCGCTGCCAGCCAGCTTGGCGTGCAGGATGCGCATGGCGAGGATGGACGGGTTGCGCGGGGCCATGAGCGCTAGCGCCCAGTTTTACCTGTGCGAGGGCGGCGTCAAACCTGGCGTAGTCAGCAGGGTGGATGTAGTCCCTGGGATCGTTAATTGGCCCTGAAAAGTTATTGTTTCGGGCTCATTCCGAGCTGACAGATATGCTACCGTGTGCGGACCATCCGCGCACACTTAGCAACAGCAATAATGAAATTCTTGGTGGGGCGAACACATTCTGAGATAGCGGAAATCCGTCGTGGAGAGCATGCCAAGCGGGGCTATCGGGGGCGCGCAGCCGGCTCCAGGAGTTCACCATTGAATATGAGCCACCAACCCAGTCCGAGAAGCTGATTATGCTTTTGCTCAAGGCGGTGGAAAAGGTCCCTATTATTGTCAAATTCAGCATCAGGCAAGGGGGCCGGATTGCGGTCAATTCTAAGATTGGCGATGAAAGTTTCCGTCACCATTGTATGATGACCTATCCCGAAGCGGTTTAAAGTGGACCGGTCAGCCTGCTGGCCCTGATCAAGCATGGAGCTACCGAAGCTGTAGTATTGAAAACCCGCCGGTGCAATCAGTTCGACGATAGTGGGGACGATGTCGATGTGACTGCCCGGGGCTGGGTTAGCGGTGTCCTGCGGGGTGACGAAATGCTTGCCATAGAGAATAAAAGGCACGGAGGTATGTTCGTAAACGGAGGGGCGAGCATTAAGAAACCTACGTCCATAATGATCACCGGTAAGGGCGAACAGGCTCGCGGGAAACGTTTTCTCAACGGTGTTAACAAACTCCCCGATCACTACGTCGCTATACCAGATATGCCCGAGCATGTTCAAGGTCATCGAGCCATCAAAGTAGGGTTCGATATCAGCGGGTATCTCGTTCAGCGGAAAACCTCTACTTCTAACGTCGAGGCCGAAGGGCGGGTGATAGCTGGTTGTCAAGATGATATTGAAGGTCTTTCCGTCGGCGGGGGTATTCGACCGCACAAAAGTGAAGAGTGCCTCGTCCTCCACCCCCCATATTCTATCCGTAACCTCTTCTGCGATGCTGGGGGCAGCGAAGACCTCGTCAATTCCCTGGGCATGGAATAGATTCCCTATGTTCTGCCAGGAGAGGAAGCCACCATAATAGAGTCGTGTCCGGTAGCCTAAGCGCTTAAATATGCCCGGGGAAGCTGTTATGAAGGGTGGCTTGTGGGCCGCAATTCTACTGATGTTTACGCCCGTATACGGGATGCCCGTAAGGATTGCCGATATGGATCCCATCGTGCTACTGGCAGAGGGCAGAAAGTGGTTAAACAAGATACCATTCCGCCCAAGACGTTTAAGGTGTTCGGTGACTTTCAGTGACTGGTAGCGGGAGAGCAACGGCCAGGAATCATAACTCTCCATAACAATAATGAAAATATGGTCTGGCAACCCGGACTGGCTGCCACGGGCTGTCTTCGACAGGTAGTTCGACAGATCTTGTGCCTGATCACCAGGCAGCTCCAGAGAGAAATAATCCTGGGCAGCGGTTATGACTGAAATATCTCCCAGCAGTTTCTTGATTCCATCTCTCCTAGAGTTGATAGATTTGAAATCCCGGTAGGCGTACTGCAGATGTCTTAAGGGATTCATCACTGTTTTATTCAGAAAGATATCGGTTGTGACATGGGCCCATTTTCTCATGGCAGGCCTTGATTTGAAGGAACCGCGCGCGGCGGCGAAGGTCAATATGAAGATCAGTATGTAGATAAGGGAGCGAAGCATCAGGCTTCCAGGTCGAGTAAGCAGCCGGATTAGGGGCGCGAAGGGGAATTTATGCCATCGTTGCAATAAAAAAAGGCAGAGACCAGAGAGCACGGCGAATATCAGAAGATTACCAACGAGGCCATACCCTTCGAATAGGGTTCGCATGATTGCCGGGCGGTCATCGTAAAGGATTTCAAACAGAAAGTAATCGAATTGACTGTCGTATTCCTTGAAGTAAGGGATCGTTACCACAAAGAGCATGGTGATGACAATCAGCATGAGTGCAGAGAATAGTTTGCGCAGATAAGTGCTCAAGACGGTTGCGTCAAAAGGGCTGAGCATGGTATTGGCCAGGAAAGGTACAAGCATAAACAGTGTCGCGGTGGCAGAGTCAAAGCGATAGCCATGAGCTACCGCCAGTAAAATATCGCCAAGGTCAGTGGCGTCACCTAATTTATCCTGGAACCGCACGATCAGGACGATTCTGAACAGGCCCAGATAGACAATGGTAAATATGTATACTTGAAGCTGCTTCAGGAACTCGGTGATAAAGTTTTGCCATTTACCGGGCATGGAGGAGCCTTCGGAATCATACAGGCTAAGAGGCAATCATGGTTCCTTCCACCCAGACCAGCGACGGGGGATCGGGAGCCCTGTTCATCCTAATGCAAATCTTTGTACCGCCCCAATACCCGCAACATATGGACAGGTTGGTCTGTTTGAACGAAGTCAGGATTCTTGTTGATCGCCTTAATGTTATCTCGTGGAGTTTTGGGGGTCCAGGTCATCACCCTGAAGCCCTTGTCATGGGCCATTCTGATCTCGTTCCTGGTAATCTTCGACCCAATACCTATCCCATACAAGCCCAATTCTTCAGCAATACGAAGGGCATCCTTAAATTTTGATCCGGTAACGAATCGCAATACCTGGACACGATTTTGCTGGAGCATCTGGAGAAATTGGATGTTGCCGGCTTCTATAAACACCCTGTTATGCATGTTATGCTTTTCAATGACCTGCTGGATAGCGTAAACAAATTGCCGGTAGTATGGCATTCGTGATTCAGCACCCGGATAAAACTTGGTATCGAACGAGAAATAATAATTCTGAACGTCCGCTAACCTGCTGAATAGATCGTCAACCGAGACGACATAAATGTTCACCGAGGCAGTGCTACGGTAGGTGCAACTATCTAATTCAGCCCAGTCATAGTCCCGCAGCACCCCGGTAAAGTTCGTCTTCGTACTTAAGTCTTCGTCATGATACATCACCAGTACACTATCTCTGGTTATCTGGACATCGATCTCCGAACCATCAGCACCCATTTTCAAGACCTGTTCTATGGATTCAAAGGAGTTGCCTGGATATATCGATCCTTTAACCTTGCCACGATGACCCATAACGCCAATTCTATTGCCGTTAAGATTTTGAATATCAAAGGGTGGACCCGTATTGCAACCTAGAATAAACAACGAGGACAGAAGCAGGTACGAGAAGCGTGTGGATTTCAATTTAAGGCCTCAACCAGCATTTTTCCGCACTGATGAACTTGGTTGTCTGGCTGCCACAAACTCAGTTCCTCAAACCACGGCATCCATGGGTCAATTCGGTTAGCGGTTAATGATACGGACAAGGTGGGCGGATGTCAAGGGGGCCGCTGCACTTGAGGCGTCAGAGTTGATGTGGACCATTTTCTCATCTGGATCAAATTACGACCGCGAGAGTGCTCATCAATGCCGGGAGGAGCTGTGCCGATACAACGACACGGCTATGGAGTCTGGCTTGCACGACTCGTTTCGTTTGGCTGTGATCCAACATACAGTGGAATTGACGACGCCCTGGAAAATGCAATTACGGATCGCACCCAAGAAGTCCATGCTAAGCAGCAGAATGTGGGTGTATCGGTAGCGCTATTAAAGCATGGCAGCAGCATCTACAATCACCAGATCGGTAGGCGGCAAATCAGATAAACGCGCAAAGTGGAAAGATGCGATTTATTTTCGGGAAGCCAAGTACATCATAGAGCTTTGCCGCAAGCTACTACCGTCGAGGCTATCGCATTGGATACATCCTATCGTATGCTAAGGGGCAGCCAGATGATCAAACATCCCCTGTACGTCGTCAAATCAATGTGAGCTACTTGAGTCTAAAACATATTGACACATTTCGTGTGTCCATGGTTTAGCTGAAGCCTCATTTGAAGCGTCCGTCGCTTGATCTCTTCCCGCCTGTCTAGGATTTGTCGTTTCTCCCTTCATGGACATAAACAGGTGTACGGCGTCGGAGAAATGTGGACCACCGAGCAGTTTTGGCTAAGAGATACTTATGCTCAGTTCAAATCAAATCAAAGGATTTA